>JBBRJB010000090.1:0-8189 GCA_038220085.1 Burkholderiales bacterium | reverse complement strand
CCGAAGGCGTTGTAGGCAAGCCCGGAGATCTGGCCGTAGAACGCGGGCGCAGACACCGGGGCGTGAGCCTTGTCCCAGGCCACGAAGTTGCCGATCGACATGCTGGCGGCAAGCGCAAGGGCGCCCAGCAGTGCCGCCGTTCGGCTGCGCCTGCGCGGCGTGACCTCGGGCACCGATCCGAAGGCGGGGGGCACCGGCGTCGCCGCCGATTGGACTACCACTCGATCATCGCGATTTCTGTACATGAACTTCCTGCTTTCCTGCTTGGCGTTGAGTTACTGGCCTGAGGGTTACTGGCCTGAGGGATCACCGCGCGTTGACGCTTGGCCTCACATGCCGGCAATACGGCGCAACAAAACCCGATTCCAAAAATGACTTCGGCCGATCGTTCCCGATCGGCCGCTTGCCTGAGATTCCGGATTTGCCGACACCCGAATGTCACTTAAAAAAGATCGCTACCTTGCCACGCGGAACGTGGCACCTCTGAAACTCTTTCCGCCCCAAGCCCGTTGACAGGTAACTTCAACCTGCCGGCGGCTGGGAGCACCTGCCCGGGCATCTGCCGTGCCCGTCGATCCCGTCGCGGTTGTGACGCTTCGGGCCCCCGCTGGAACGCATCGGGAGTTTCGTATCGCACTAGCAGAATTCTAGTGACCGTACGTGTCATCGAAGTTGCCGGCTTGTTAAACGTCCGCCGGTGCGTAAAGTTACGAGTAAGGAATCGTCGAATGGGAATCATCGACACTTAAAGTGAAATATCAGAAGCATCGCACTGGAGTCTGCTTGCGCCTTGATAGAAGGGATCGGCTTGCGCCTTTCAACCGCTTCGATTACTAATCGCCTCCCGCTCGGCTCCGACTGCAATCGAGCAACTTCGATGCCAGATACCTTTGATGCCAAACTCCCGGGTTCCGTCGCGCGTCGTGCTGGTGTGTCTGCTCGCGCTCGGTTTTGCTGCGCTGGCAATCGGCTACTGGTGGGCGCAGGGGCAGCCGCAGGAGATTGCCGAGGGCGCCAGTGATCGCGTGCAGTGCGTGTCCTACGCGCCATTTCGCAAGGCCGGCGAGACGCCTTTCATCGAAGACAGCCACGTCTCCGAGGCGCGGATCACCCAGGACCTGACGCTGCTTTCCCGGCGCACTGGTTGCGTGCGCACCTATGCGGTTCGCCAGGGCCTCGATGTGGTGCCGGAAATCGCCCGGTCCCTCGGCATGAAGGTGATGCTGGGTGTCTGGCTGGGACGTGAACGGGATAAGAACGAGGCAGAACTCGCCCGCGGCATTGCCCTGGCCAACCGGTTTCCCGACACGGTGTCGGCCCTGGTCGTGGGCAACGAGGTGCTGCTTCGGCGCGAACTGCCGGAGTCTGTCCTCGCCGGCTACCTCGACCGCGCGCGCCGCGAGACCGGCGTGCCTGTCACTTACGCGGATGTCTGGGAATTCTGGGTCCAGCATCGTGCGCTGGCCGAGCATGTGTCCTTCGTCACCATCCACATCCTTCCGTACTGGGAGGATCATCCCGTGGCAATCGACGCCGCGATCGAGCACATCGTGACGATTGCCGACGAGATGCGGGTGGCGTTCCACGGCAAGGATGTCCTGATTGGCGAAACCGGCTGGCCCAGTGACGGCCGAACCCGTCGCGCGGCAGTAGCCAGCCTGGTCAACCAGGCGCGATTCTTCCGCCAGTTCGGCGTCGCGGCCGCCGAGCACGGTCTTCGCTATAACTTCATCGAGGCGTTCGACCAGCCGTGGAAGCGGCGCATGGAAGGTGCAATGGGCGGGCAGTGGGGTCTGTTCAACAGCGACGGGGAGGCGAAGTTTCCCGCTACCGGCCCGGTGACGGAAGATCCGGACGCCTGGATCGGCCTGGCCACGGCGGCTGCCGGCCTGGTGTTGTTCGGTCTGGGCGCTGCGCGGAGTGGCGTATGGATCTGGCCCTGGGCGACCGCCGCGGCCATGGGCGCCGTCACCGGCGCAGTCCTCGCGGCCCAATGGCGTTATATGCTGGTCTGGAACCGCTATGTCCCGGAATGGGCAGCGACGGGCTTCTATACCGTCCTTGCGGTCTTGTTCGTGGTCGTAGCCGCTGCGGCGGTGCGCGCCCGATTCGCCGCGGGACACCCGCCGGCGCACCCATCGATGCCGCCCCTATCCGGCGGTACGCCCGCGGCCGCAGTCATTCCGCCGGTCAGGTCCGTGGTCGCCGCCTGGCGCCGCGGCAGCGCGCCCGCGACCCGCCTGCAGTGGCTGAGCCTGCTGCGATTCGCCTTCCTGTTCGGCGCTGCCGCGATGGCGCTGCTGCTGGTGTTCGATGCCCGCTATCGCGGCTTTCCGATACCGCTTTACCTGCTGCCGCTGGCGTCGTTGCTGCTGCTGCTCGTGGCGGGATTCGAGGCCAGTGCGATCGAGGTGGAGGAGGCGCTGCTGGCGACCATCGTCCTGGTGGGCGCCGTCGTCTTCATCGGGATGGAGGGCCTGTCGAATCGGCAGGCGCTCACCTTCGGCCTGCAGTCGATACTCCTGGCGGGCGCCGCTACCGGTTTCCGCTACTGGCGCTATCGGGCACCGCCGCAGCGCCCGGCGGGCGTGAGCGGCGCGGCAGGGGTCGGACCAGCACCAGTGCGCCCAGAAGCGCCCCGATGACCGCCGGTTCATAGGAATAGAGCACCAACCCCGCGAGGCCCAGTGAAAGCGCGAGCGTGGCGAGCCAGGCACGCCGCACCACGGTCGCCAGGACGCCGAGGGCGAGCGCCGCCCAGCCGATCTCCTGGAACCGGAAAGCCATGATCAGCGCGGTTCTTGGCGCACACCAGCCGGCCCAGGGGGCGGGATCGCAGGCGTGGCCGATATGGCTGGGCTCGATGACGAAGGTTCGCAGGCCCAGCGCCAGCAGCAGGACCAGCAGCGGCGCGGCGAGCAGGCGCAGCCGTGTCATGGCAAGGATCAGTTGCCCTTGCGCATCATGTCGAAGAATTCGCCGTTGTTCTTCGTCTGCTTCATTTTGTCGAGCAGGAACTCCATCGCCTGCAACTCGTCCATGTCATGCAGGAGTCGGCGCAGGATCCACACCTTCTGCAGGATCTCTGGCTTCATCAGCAGTTCCTCCCGGCGGGTGCCGGACCGGTTGATGTCGATCGCCGGATAGATCCGCTTTTCCATCATCCGCCGATTGAGGTGGATTTCCATGTTGCCGGTGCCCTTGAATTCCTCGTAGATCACCTCGTCCATCCGGCTGCCGGTGTCAACCAGTGCGGTTGCGATGATGGTCAATGAACCGCCTTCCTCGATGTTGCGGGCCGCGCCGAAGAATCGTTTCGGCCGCTGCAGGGCATTGGCGTCGACACCGCCGGTCAGGACCTTGCCGGAGGCGGGTACGACGGCGTTGTAGGCGCGGGCGAGCCGGGTGATGGAATCCAGCAGGATGATCACGTCCTTCTTGTGCTCGATCAGGCGCTTGGCTTTTTCAATCACCATCTCTGCCACCTGCACGTGGCGGGTCGCGGGCTCGTCGAAGGTGGAGGAAACCACTTCGCCGCGAATCGATCGCTGCATCTCCGTGACTTCCTCGGGCCGTTCGTCGATCAGCAGGACGATGACGACGGATTCGGGATGATTCGAGGTGATCGCATGGGCGATATGCTGCAGCATGACGGTCTTGCCGCTCTTGGGCGGCGCGACGATCAGGCCGCGCTGGCCGCGGCCGATCGGCGCGATGATGTCGATGATCCGCCCGGTGATGTTCTCGTCGCCCTTGATGTCCCTTTCCAGTTGCATCACCTTGTTGGGATGCAGGGGGATCAGGTTCTCGAAAAGTATCTTGTGCTTCGAGTTTTCCGGGGGCTCGCCGTTGATCTGGTCCACCTTGACCAGCGCGAAGTAACGCTCGCCGTCCTTGGGCGTGCGGACTTCCCCCTCGATCGAGTCGCCGGTGTGCAGGTTGAAGCGCCGGATCTGGGACGGCGAGATATAAATGTCGTCCGGACTCGCCAGGTAAGAGGTCTCCGGTGTCCTCAGGAAGCCGAAGCCGTCGGGGAGGACTTCCAGCACGCCATCGCCAAAGATCTGTTCCCCGCCTTTGGCCTTGCGCTTGAGGATGGCGAACATCAGTTCCTGTTTTCGGAGCCGGTTGGCGCTCTCGATGTCCAGGGTGATTGCCATCTCAATCAGTTGTGACACGTGAAGTGCCTTCAGCTCGGACAGATACATAGTCGGTGGGATACGGGAGTGGTTTGGAGGGGGGAGCCGCGGCGATCGCCTGGCGTCTGGGAGAACGAGGGTTGGACAGGGCCCGCCGTCAGCGCGAAGGCGGGTGCGCTCAGCGCGTGTGCGGAACCTGGCTTGTACCGGGGGATGCCCGCACCGGTAAAGATATGCACAGCTCCCTGGGAGTCTGCGCATGACCGAATCGGTCGGGGCGGCGGCTAACTGTACTACGAATGGCCCGTCCACGCAAAATTCGTCGCACCCGGGCAGGGAGCGGCCGTCTGTCCGCCGGGGCTGGACCTGCGGATGCTACAAATTGCTGTCGAGGAAAGCGGTGAGCTGACTCTTGGACAGGGCACCCACCTTGGTCGCAACCACGGCGCCGTTCCGGAACAACATCAGCGTTGGAATGCCGCGTATGCCGTATTTCGACGCGATTTCCTGGTTCTCGTCGACGTTGACCTTGGCGATGTTCAGCTTGCCGTCGTAGTCGCGGGATACCTCGTCGAGGATGGGCGCAATCATCTTGCAGGGTCCGCACCATTCCGCCCAGTAGTCGACGAGGACCGGAGCCTCGGCTTTCAGGACGTCGGTCTCGAACGAATCATTGGAAACTTGTTTGATGCTCATTTGCTATCTCCTGCGGCGGTAAAATAGCACAGCGTGCCTCGGCCTGCTCGCGCTTTCCCCCACGATCGACCATAGCACTCCCGCGCCGACATGCTCGCACCGGCCGGGGGGCGGCCGCTGCTACAATGAAATCGGACGGGCCTCCTCGCATTGTGGCTCGGTGAAACGGGTCAGGTCCGGAAGGAAGCAGCCACAGCCGTCAACCGCAAGTGCCGAGGGTCAGGCTCGTCCACCCCGCTTCTTGCCTTCTTCGGGTTGCGAGGCCCATGCGCGGACCGTCGTGCCTACTCCGCACCCGGCCGACAGTTCAGACCCCGGACGGAATACGGTGCAGCCTTCCCAGTCACATCAGGTCCTGGCGCGCAAGTGGCGCCCCCGAAACTTCGAATCGCTGGTGGGACAGGACACGGTGGTCCGCGCCTTGCGCCATGCGCTGGACAACAATCGGCTTCATCACGCCTATCTGCTGACCGGCACCCGCGGCGTCGGCAAGACCACCATCGCCCGGATCCTGGCGAAGGCGCTGAACTGCGAGACCGGCATTACCTCCCGCCCGTGCGGGCGGTGCAGTGCCTGCACCGGCGTCGACCAGGGCCGGTTCCCCGACTACGTGGAAATGGACGCCGCCTCCAACCGCAAGGTGGAGGAGATGACGGTGGTGCTGGAGAATGCCGCCTATTCCCCCAGCGTGGGCCGATTCAAGGTCTTCGTCATCGATGAAGTCCACATGCTCACCAACCATGCGTTCAACGCGATGCTCAAGACGCTGGAGGAACCGCCGCCGCATGTGATCTTCGTGCTGGCGACCACCGACCCCCAGAAAGTGCCGGTCACCGTCCTGTCCCGCTGCATGCAGTTCGGGCTCAGGAACATGAGCGCCGCGGCGGTGGCCGCGCATCTGGCGCAGGTGCTGGCAGCGGAGGAGGTCGACTTCGAACCGGCGGCGCTGGAGCTTCTGGCCAGGGCCGCTGCCGGGAGCATGCGCGACGCGTTGTCGCTGCTCGATCAGGCAATTGCGCTGGGCGGTGGGGCCGTGGCCCTGGCCGCGGTGCGCGAGATGCTGGGCGCGGTGGACGGGCAGGTGGTTTCCCAGTTGTTGAACCTGCTGGCGGGCGCGAAGCCGGTCGAGGTGATTGCGCTTGCAGACGAAATGGCGGCGGCGAACCTGCCGTTCGCCCAGATCCTGACCGCTCTGGCCCGCGAACTGCAGCGGGTCGCGCTGGTGCAGCTCGATCCGTCGCTCGGCACCGAGGGGGGCGTCGACTCGGCCGACGCCGAGGCGATCTCGGCGCTTGCCCGCGTCGTGGCGCCCGAAGACGTGCAGGTGTGGTACCAGGTTGCGATCCATGCTGCGCGCGACCTGCCGCTGGCGCCGGATCCGCACACCGGCTTCGTGATGGCGCTGGTGCGAATGCTGGCCTTCCAGGCGGCCGGGGCCGAGGTACCGGCCGGCGCCGGCGCACCGCTCGTCCGTGCAAGCTCGCCGGCCGGTGTCCGGGTGCAACCCGCGCGGCCGCAGTCAACGCCCGACTCTGCCGCCGGCAGGCCGCGCTCACCGGCAAGTGCTCCGGCCGCCGCGACGGCGGGTGGGGACGCCGCAGGCCCGGGCGCCGGCCAGGCGTCCGCGGCCGGCGGAGCCGGTGTCATCAGGGTCGACGAGGACTGGTCGTCGCTGGCGGCTCGGCTGCCGGCGGGGGGGCTCTCCAGGCAGTTTCTCCAGCAGAGCGAGCTGCTGGGCATCGACGGCAACGTCGTCAAGCTGCGGGTTCCGTTGAAGCCCATGACCGATCCGGTGATCGTGGCGCGCGTCACTGACATTCTGTCGAAATGGTTCGATACCCCGGTGCGGCTCGCCGTCACCCTCGGCGAAACCGGCGATGCGACCGCCGCCGCCAAGGCAAGCCAGATCCGCCAGCAGCGGCAGTCGCAGGCCACCGAATCGATCAACAGCGATCCGTTCGTGCGCGAACTGATCGACGGCTTTGGCGCTACGATCATGCCAGATTCAATCAAACCGCTTGAAGGAGATGCCGGATGATGAAGAACCAGCTCGCTGGCCTGATGAAACAGGCGCAGCAGATGCAGGACAACATGAAGAAGGCGCAGGAGCAGCTGGCCGCCATCGAGGTGGAGGGCCAGTCCGGCGCCGGGCTGGTCAAGGTCCTTATCAATTGCCGCAACGATGTCAAGCGGGTCACCATCGATCCGAGCCTGCTGGCCGATGACAAGGACATGCTGGAGGATCTGGTCGCCGCTGCCGTCAACGATGCGCTGCGCAAGGCTGAACAGACGTCGCAGGAAAAGATGTCCTCGGTCACTGCTGGCCTGCCGCTGCCGCCGGGTTTCAAGATGCCGTTCTGAGCGGGCAGGGCTGCTTGAAGACCCCGCCTTCTTTCGAACTGCTCACGCGGGCCCTCAAACGGCTCCCGGGCGTCGGCCCCAAGACCGCTCAGCGCTACGCGCTGCACCTGCTGCAGCGGGATCGTGAGGCGGCCCGCGACCTTGCCGCGGGCCTCACCGACGCGCTGGCCCGGGTGCGCCAGTGCCAGCGCTGCAATACCTTCACCGAACAGGAACTCTGCGACATCTGCGCGTCGCCGCGTCGTGACCCGGCGGTGCTGTGCATCGTCGAGTCGCCGGCGGACCAGTTGGTGATCGAGCAGACGCTATCGTTCACCGGCCTTTACTTCGTGCTGATGGGGCGCCTGTCGCCGCTGGATGGTATCGGTCCGCGTGAAATTCATTTCGAACGCCTGATCGAGCGGGTCGCCGACGGGCTGGTCAAGGAAGTCATCCTCGCCACCAATTTCACCCAGGAGGGCGAAGCCACCGCGCACTATCTCGCCGAGATGCTGCGCGCGCGGGGACTGGCCGTGAGCCGCCTCGCGAGGGGCGTGCCGCTGGGTGGCGAACTCGAGTACGTCGATGCGGCCACGGTGGCACAGGCGATGCGCGACCGCAGAAATCTCTGAGGAGTAAAGGCGCGCAAGCAATACGTCACCTCGTTCGTGCTGATCGGACGCGGTCGCGGCGGTCAGTTCAGGCCGAGGGCAGTTTCAACATCATTGCCGTGTTCGCCGACATTCTGGTGCTCACCTGTTTCGCCCTGGTATCGGACGGCGCAGTGAGCGTAGCGGAAAATCGGTGTCATCGCCGGCGGATTTGTGTCCGAGTGACAAATCCCACAGGCCCGATCGGACCGGCTGATAAACTTGCCGCCCAAGGGGGCGCTCTGCCCGGGTTCGTCGGCTACCGGCGAAGTCGGCAGTGGGTTACGTCCCGACCACCTTCATCTGATCGGCTGAAAATGAAAACTCGCCTAGCAGCGCCCGCCCTCGGCCTTATGCTCGCCTT
>JBBRJB010000089.1:0-8212 GCA_038220085.1 Burkholderiales bacterium | reverse complement strand
TGCCGTGCAGCGGTGTCGAGCTCGAAACCCGCAAAACACAATTTTCTGCGGGACGCGGATGATGCAGACGGCGCTGCCGGCGCCGCACGCCCTGCCGGCCCTGCCGGCGTAGCGGAGCCGACGCGCCGCAGGACCGCCTTGATCCTGGCGAGCAATTCACGCAGGTCGAAGGGCTTGGTCACAT
The DNA here is from genome assembly GCA_038220085.1 of Burkholderiales bacterium. Taxonomy (GTDB): domain Bacteria; phylum Pseudomonadota; class Gammaproteobacteria; order Burkholderiales; family Burkholderiaceae_E; genus Lautropia. Next base: position 8,028 of record JBBRJB010000089.1, on the reverse strand, counting down.
AGTCATCTGCACCGACTTCCAGCCCGACGATCTTGTCCACGGCCTCCCCGCGGCCGGTCACGATCACGAGACCGCATTGCCAATGTTCGCGCAGTTGCCTGGCGATGGAAAGGCCGTCTTCACCGGGAAGGCCCAGATCCAGCAGCACCAGGGCGGGCGGATCCGCGGGCAGCAGGGACATGAGGGAGGCGCCGTCGTGCAGTTGCGTGACCCGATAGCCCTGGTTCTGGAGATAGCCGGCGAGCAGCCGCGTGATCGCGACTTCGTCGTCGACCACCGCTATGTGGAAAGCTGGATGGGAAGCTGGAATGGCTTGATTCGACACGATAGAAAAGGACACGACCATCCTGCGATGGGTCGCAGCTTCCAGCCAGATTAACACGTCGCACAGGCGCTCACGGTCCGAAAGCGGCGGCGGCGCGCCGTTCGCGCAGCCAGCGGCCGGCCGCCCGCAGATTGCCGCGGCGGTCAACCAGCGCGGTGCGCGTGTAGTAGCCACGGTCGATATCGGCGAACGTATCCAGCATGAACTCCAGCGTTGGAAACCGCGCCGCCATGCTGCACAACGCTTCAACGCGTGCCCGCGCCCTCTCCTCGTCCATTTCGCTGTCGTTGGGTGCGTCGGGCATCAGTGCCCAGGTGATGACGCAAGTGATACCACTGACGGCGGAGAAGGCGGCGAGCCGGGTCAGGTCGTCTTGGTCGAGTGCGTCTCTGCCGACCCGGAAGCAGACCGACGAAATCGTCGCGGATACCGTCCGATCGAACAGTGCCTGAACGCTGTCGAGTTCGCCGGGCAGAAAGCCGGGGGCGGTGAAGTGCTTGCCGGCCGGCTTGCCGGCGTTCCCGATCGCTGCGCTGCGCATCGCGGCCAACGCGACCTGCAGGCCGGACTCTTCGACCAGTGGCGCGGCGGCCGTCACCAGTGCCGGCACCTCCCGGACCGGCAACACGCACTCCCAGCGCCCAACCAGCGCTGCCTGCTCCCGCAGCAGCGACAGTGTCGCCGCGCCCGGCAGGCCGGCTGAGAAGAACGTGAAGCGATGGCCCAGCGTGACCATGGCGGCCACGCGCTGGCGCACCACCGGGTTCCGGAGGTCCTCGATCGGCGCACGCACCGACCGGATTCCCATGTCCCACAGCGCCTGCACCGGGTAGTCGTTGCGGACGGTGCGGCGCGCGAACTCGTCCACCGGCGGGTTGTAAGGCAGGTCCGTGAGTTCGGCCCAGGGATGACGCAGGCAGACTCCAAACGGAGCGCCCCCGGGATCCTTCGGATGCCCCGATCTGATCGGAGTCGCCGCGGCCCGGCGACGCGGGCCGCCGCCGGTTTCGGCCAAGGTATCGGTGTCGTCACCGCTTCGAACCAGCCGGGCGACATGGCCGCGCTCATGAACATCCACCCAGAACCATCCCAGCTTGTCGACGTCATTGCGACCGAACTCGTCTGCGGGCCCGATCCGGAACATCTCGCTGTAATCCCGCCGCACGAACGAGGGCGACGGCAGGAGGTAGATCTCGGTCTCGCCGCTGCGGTTGTAGAACAGGTTGTGGACATGACCGCAGAACACGGCCTCGACCCGGTATCTGGCCATCAGTGTCAGCAGCCATTCACGCGCGGGCTGATCGATGTTGTCGTAGTGATCAGGCTCCTCTGCCGAGACGAGGAACGGCGGGTAGTGGGTCGCGATGAAAAGGCGTCGACCACGGGCGGCCGCCAGCGTCGCCTCGAACCATTCGCGCTGGGCCCGCTCGGCAGGATGCCCGGAGTTCAGGATCGGGCTGTTCAGCAGCAGGAGCAGACAGTCCCCGAACGAGTGCGCGAGCCAGGGCGCACCGAAAAAGCGCTGGTACTCGCCCAGCCAGTCCTCGGTCACTGTCGCCGCCGGCATCGCATCGCTGGCCTTGTCGCCGATGTCATGATTGCCGGGCGTCCACAGCAACGGTCGAGCAAGCTTGCCGTAAAGCGCCAGCGCCAGCGCCATCGTCTGCAGGTGCCCCGGTGCCTGAGGCACGGGATGGACGATGTCGCCCAAGTGAAGCACGAAATCCGGCGCGAGAGGGGCCAGCGCCTCAACCAGGCGGCGGTTGCGTCGATTCGAGCGGGGAACCACCTGTCCCGCCTCTTCCCCGCCGGTCTCGGCCTCGAGGTGCGAGTCAGCGATGACGGCAAAGCTGAACAGCCGCCGACCCGCGCGCCGCAAGGTCTGCACCGGCTGAATCAACTGGCTCAGCAGCGGCGCCCCCGGCGAACCGGGGCGCGGCGTCGAAGCGGCGACCGGTGGCGGATCATTTGTCATCGTATAACCTGTTGAACAATGTCGGGTGTTGGCGGAAACTTAGCTCAGCCGCCCGTTCGCCGGAATGGGCTCCATAATATATACACGGGAGATCAGACCTTGACCGCACTCAACCGACCCGTTTCGATCGATGAAGCACTCTGGTCTCTCTGCCTGAAGGTCGACACGGCCACGGTCAGCGATGTGCTGAACGCGCGCGGCACCTTCAACAAGGCGATGGCACCGGGCATCGTCGGGATCACGCCCCGGACCCGGCTGATCGGCCTGGCACGCACCATGCGCTCTCGCCCGCGGGAAACGGCCCCGGATGCCGGTCGGGAGTATGCCCTGCTGTTCGAAGCCATTGACGGATTGTCGGCCGGCGGGGTCCTGGTCACCGACACGATGGACTGTTGCGTCTGGGGCGAACTCTGCTGCGAGCGCAGCCTGGTGAAGGCCGCCAATGGCACCGTCATCGATGGCTACCACCGGGACACCATCCGCGTCATCGACAGCGGATTGCCCGTGTTCAGCCGGGGCGCCCACCCGAGCGACATGCTTTACCACCGCGAGATCGTGTCGATCAACGAACCGGTGCATTGCGGCGGCGTGTTCGTCTCGGCCGGCGACCTGCTGATCGCCGACTGCGACGGCATCGTAGTCGTGCCCGCCGAACAGATCTCCGCCGTCATCACCGAAGCGGTCGGCAAAAGCGAGGTCGAAACATCGGTGAGGACCGCGCTGCGGGGCGGCGCGACGGCCGCGCAGGCCTTCGAGAAGTACGGCGTGTTCTGACGATGGCTCGCGCACCGCCGAGAATTCAGGCCCTGGTACGCGACCCCTTCCCATACTCCGACAGGCTCCTAGCTCGGCTTCGCTCCGGACGCTTCGATCGCGTCCCGCCAATGCTTGACCTCGGTCGCGAGAAATGACTTCAAATCGGCAGAGCTGCCACCGACCGGCAGATTGCCGCCGGTCAGGATTTTCTCGCGGGTCTCCGGCTTCGCGATCGACGCGCGCACCGACGCTTCAAGCCGGGACAGCCTGTCGGCTGCAAGATCGGCCGGCGCGAACACCGCCACCCAACTCGACACATCGAAATCCGCCAGGCCGGCTTCCGCGAAGGTCGGCACATCGGGCAGGGCCGGCCAGCGTTCGGGCAGCCCCATCGCCAACGCCTTCAATGCGCCCGACTTCAGGTGCGGCAGCGCCGACGCGACGTTGTTGAAGGACATCTGGATCCGACCCGAAATCAGATCCGGCATCAGGCCGTCCACGCCCTTGTACGGTACATGATTCAGATTCAGGCCGGTCCGCAAGCCCAGCATCACTGCCGCCAGGTGCTGAGTCGTCCCGACGCCGTTCGATCCGTAGTTGAAGGTGTCCGGACTGGCCTTGGCGTAGGCGATCAGCTCCTTGACCGTGCCGACCGGCAGGCTGCCGGGCACGAGCAGCACCGAGGGAACCATCGCGACCAGGGAGATCGGTGTGAAGTCGGCCTGCGGATCGAAGGGCGTGGCCTTGATCAATGCCTTGTTGATCGCGATCGATGCACTGCCCATCAGCAGGGTATAGCCATCGGACGGTGCACGCGCGACCGCACCCATGGCGATATTGCCGCTGGCGCCCGGACGGTTTTCGACGATCACGCTCTGCCCGAGGGAAGCGCTCATATCGGACGCCAGGATACGGGCGATCACATCGGCGGCGCCTCCCGCCGAGAACGGCACCAGCAAACGGATGGTCTTGTCGGGGAAGTCGGTCGACTGGGCGAACGCGCGCGCCGTCATACCCAGCGCCGATCCCGCAACCGGCAACTGAAGCGCCAGTCGAACGGTCCGGGCCAGTGCTTCGCGGCGGGCAATGGAGGGCATCGGTTTCATCGGCAGCGTTTCCTTGAGCGGTTCGGCGTGGAGATCGGCGAATCCCAATTTATCGACCCGACCGATATTGCGAAAGGCGTTCCAGATTGTATACACGGCATCCGACGCTGCCCGCTTTACGCTTCACTGCGTCATGACTTTGTCATCGGCTGCGGTTAAGTTACAGTGAAAACGTTTTCCATCCGGGGCTGCCTTGCGCGGTCACGAACCACCACGCCATGTCGATTCACACCGTCGCCGCCCACGCGGGCGTTTCCATCACCACCGTGTCACGGGTCTTCAACCGTCCGGAACGGGTGGCGAGCGCCACACGCGAGCGGGTGCAGGCCACCGCGCGCATGCTTGGCTTCACACCAAACGCCAGCGCGAGGACGATGCGCACCCACAAAAGCCGGATTCTCGGCGTGGTGTTGCCGACGCTGCTGAACCCGGTTTTCGCCGAGTGCCTTGACGGCATTGCCGAGACTGCCGACACGGCCGGTTATGCGATCGTTCCGCTGGTCACCGACTACCGGATCGTACGCGAGGCGGCGGCGATCGACCGGCTGCTCGCGCGCGATGTCGACGGGCTGATCGTCACCGTCGCCAATGCGTCGCGCTCGCCCAGTCTGCAGCGCCTGCAGCAGGCCAATTCGTCCTATGTGCTGGCCTACAACCGGCACGCCCGCCACCCCTGCGTCTCGGTCGACGGCGAAGCGGCGTTCGCCGAAATCGTGCGCTGGCTGACGTCCCTCGGTCACCGCCGCATCGCGATGGCAAGCGGCACGCTGGCCGCCTCTGACCGCGCCCGGCAGCGTCACCGCGGGTTCCGATTCGCGATGCGGGAGGCCGGTCTCGGTGACGGCGAGTTGATCGAAATGCCGTTTGTCGAGACGGCGATCGACGCCGTCGTCGCGCGGCTCAAACGGTCCGATCGGCCGACCGCGCTGGTCTGCTCCAATGACCTGCTGGCAGTGCGTTGCATCCGCGCGGCCCGCCTGGCAGGACTCGACGTGCCGGCCGACCTCTCGGTTGTCGGGATCGACGGCATCGAGATCGGCGCCGACCTGACACCGCAACTGAGCACGGTCGTGCAGCCCAACCGGCGAATCGGTGAAGCATGCGCGACACTGCTGATCGACGCGCTCGGCGACGATCGCGTACCGTCACCGGCCGACAGCGTCAGCCTCCCTTTCCAGTTGCGAGCGGGCGAGTCCTGTTCGCAAGCACCCTCCCCCTCCACCCGAAGGAAACTGCGATGAAACCAATCCGACTGTTGACCCGAACGGCAATCGCCGCCGCCTTGCTGAGCAGCCCGCTCTTCAGCGCACAGGCTTTCGCCCAGAATGCGATCTGCTACAACTGCCCGCCCGAGTGGGCCGACTGGGGCACGCAACTGAAGGCGATCAAGGCCAAGACCGGCATCAGCATTCCGGCCGACAACAAGAACTCGGGGCAGACGCTGGCCCAGCTGGTCGCCGAGAAATCGAGCCCGGTCGCCGACATCGCCTACTACGGTGTCACGTTCGGCGTTCAGGCAAAGAAGGAAGGCGTCACCGCCAGCTACAAACCGGCCAACTGGGCTGAGATCCCCGACGGCCTCAAGGACGCCGACGGCCACTGGTTCACCATTCACCAGGGCACCCTCGGCTTCATGGTCAACGTCGATGCACTGAAGGGCAAGCCGGTGCCGAAATCGTGGGCAGACCTGCTCAAGCCCGAGTACAAGGGTCTGGTCGGTTATCTCGACCCCTCCTCTGCCTTCGTCGGTTATGTCGGCGCGGTCGCGGTCAATCAGGCCCGCGGCGGCACGCTCGACGACTTCACGCCGGCAATCAACTACTTCAAGGAACTGCAGAAGAACGATCCGATCGTACCGAAGCAGACGTCGTACGCCCGCGTGCTGTCCGGGGAGATCGCGATCCTTCTCGACTATGACTTCAACGCCTATCGCGCCCGCTACAAGGACAAGGCCAATGTCGCGTTCGTGATTCCCGCGGAAGGCACAGTCGTCGTCCCCTACGTGATGAGCCTGGTCGCCAACAGCCCGAACGCCGACAACGGCCGCAAGGCCCTCGACTTCATCCTGTCCGATGAAGGTCAGGCGCTGTGGGCCGACGCCTTCCTGCGTCCGGTGCGCAATTCAGCGATCTCGAAGGAAGCCCAGGCCAAGTTCCTGCCTGCCAGCGATTACGCCCGCGCCAAACCGGCCGACTACGGCAGGATGGCCGACGTCCAGAAGGCCTTTTCGGCCCGCTACCTGAAAGAGGCGCAGTAAGCATGTCGCCGCTGCTCGCAGTCTGTCTCGCGCCAGCAGCGGCGCTGTTTGGCGCGTTCTGGCTGCTGCCGATGGTCTGGCTGGTGGCCTTGCCGGCGGGCAAAGGCTGGCGCGCCTATATTGCGGTGCTGACTGAGCCACGCTACTTTGAAAGCCTGCTCAACACGCTGTTGCTGTCGCTGACGGTCACCGCGGCGACACTGGTGATCGGCGCCGCCGTCGGTCTGTTTCTGGCCCGCACGCCGTTTCGCGGCCGTCCGCTGCTGCTGTCGCTGCTGACGCTGCCGCTGTCCTTTCCGGGCGTCATCATCGGCTTCTTCGTGATCCTGCTGGGCGGCCGTCAAGGCCTGATTCCGTGGCTGGCCGGGCTGCTCGGCGGCGATGGTTTCGCGTTCGCCTACGGGCTCTTCGGCCTGTTCCTGGCCTACCTCTATTTCTCGCTGCCGCGTGCGATCGCCAGCTATGCCGCGGCAGCCGAATCGATGGACCCGCAACTGGAGGAAGCGGCCCGCTCGCTCGGCGCGTCGCGCTGGCGGATCGTTCGCGACGTCTGGCTGCCGGCGCTGGCACCGACCTCGATCGCCTGCGGCGCCATTGTCTTTGCGACTGCGATGGGCGCGTTCGGCACCGCCTTCACGCTTGCCAGCAAGTTCGAGGTGCTGCCGATCACGATCTACGGCGAATTCACCAACTACGCAAATTTCGCGCTCGCCGCCTCGTTGTCGATCGCACTCGGACTCATGACCTGGCTGGTGCTGTTCCTCGCCCGTCGCTTCACCGACACCAACACTTCCGCGGGAGCCGCCTGACATGGCCGGCCGCTCGTCCGCCCCTTCCCCGTTCCTGCTCGGCATCACCATCGCGGTCACGGTCTTCACGATCGTGCCGATGATCCTGTCGGTCACCGCCGGCCTGATCAACAACTACAGTGTCGGCATCAGCAGCGGCTTCACCGCGCGCTGGTTCCTTGAAGTCTGGTCGGTCTACGGTGACACCGTCTGGCGCTCGCTGCTGCTGGCACTGGCCTGTGTCGCCGGCACGCTGCTGGCCGGCGTGCCGGCCGCCTATGCGCTCGCCCGCAACCGATCACGCGCGATGCGGATCTTCGAGGAACTGCTGACGCTGCCGATCGCCGTGCCCGGCCTGGCCACCGCGCTCGCACTGATCCTGGTCTACGGACAGTTGCGAGGCTTTCGCCAGAGCTTTGCCTTCATCCTAGTCGGCCACCTGATCTTCACCCTGCCCTTCATGGTGCGTACCGTCTCAGCAGCCTTCGCCCGGCCTGATCTGCTGGCTATAGAGGAAGCGGCCCGCTCGCTCGGTGCCAGCTTCACGCAGCGCTTTCTCGGCGTGCTGGTGCCGGCGGTGCTGCCGTCGATCGCCGCCGGCTCGCTGATGGTCTTCACGTTGTCGGTCGGCGTGTTCAATCTGACCTGGATGCTGCACACGCCGCTGACCCGGACGCTGCCGGTCGGTCTGGCCGACAGCTACGCGTCGATGCGGCTCGAGATCGGTTCGGCCTATACACTCGTCTTTTTCGTCGTCGTCCTGCCAGTGCTCTGGCTGCTGCAATGGCTGGTACACCTGTTCGAGAAGCGCAATGGATCCT
>JBBRJB010000088.1:0-8230 GCA_038220085.1 Burkholderiales bacterium | reverse complement strand
CGCAATGGGCGTGCCGACGGAGATGTTCACCCCCCTCTTCGTCATTGCCCGGACCGCCGGCTGGGCGGCTCATGTGATCGAGCAGCGCCAGGACAACAAGATCATCCGTCCGAGCGCGAATTATGTCGGCCCGGAGAACCTCAAGTTTCAGCCCCTCAAGGACCGCAGATGACCACGCCGGTCGCTCCTGCGGTTCCCTTGGCCAATGTCGCAACCAGGCGCGTATCGGCTGTCCGATCGGGCCGCCTTGACACTCTAGGAGAACCCATCATGTCCCCTCGCCCACTCGCCTCGCCGCTATCCGTCTTCCTAGCGGCACGCGCCGCAGCCGTCTTCATCGGCGCCGCTGCGGCGGGAGCGGTCTGGGCCCAGGCAACTCCGGCCGCCCCCCTGCCCGCCAAGCAGGTATCGGTGGCGCCGGCCGCCAAGGAAGCGGCGGCGGCGCCGGCAGAGAAGAAAACCCCGGTCAAACAGGTCAAGCGGTCGGCCAAGAAGGAGCCAGCAGCACCGGTTCCGGAAGTCGAGGTCGTCATGGTGGATGCGGACGCGATCCAGTTGCTGGCGGCAAAAGAGGTTCTGGTCGGTGAAAGTGGCTGCGAGTTCGGCCAGAAGATCGAGGTGGGCGCCAATCCCAGCCATCCGGGTTACATCAACCTGAACTTCAACAAGAAGACGTACACCATGAAGCCGGTGCTGTCGGCGACCGGCGCGGTGCGACTGGAAGACGTGCGCAGTGAGACGCTGATGATCCAGATTGCGAGCAAGTCGATGGTCATGAACCAGAAGACCGGTCAGCGCCTGGTCGACAACTGCGTTCATCCTGACCAGCAGACCGTGACCGCCGATACCACCCAGGTCCTGATGAAGTGACCACGGTGGCGTGATTTCCACCAAAGGCCGGCGGGTGAGCACGGCCTGATCGAGCCGGCCGCGCGCCCGCGAAGGATCGACGATCGCGGCGGGACCGGAAGACGGTCGCGCCGCGACGCATTTCAGACAGACCAGCCTCTTGGGAGATTGAAGCCATGTCCAGCCCCGTTTCCAACGTCCGCCCGGCGCCGGACAAGGTCCTGGTCGACATCGTCGACTACGTCCTGAAGTACAAGGTCGCCAGCAAGCTCGCCTACGAAACCGCCCGCAACTGCCTGATCGACACCCTCGGTTGCGGTCTCGAGGCCCTGGAGTATCCCGCCTGCACCAAGCTGCTCGGTCCGATCGTGCCGGGCACGGTCGTGCCGCAGGGCGCCAAGGTGCCAGGCACCCAGTTCCAGCTCGACCCGGTCCAGGCGGCCTTCAATATCGGCACGATGATCCGCTGGCTCGATTTCAACGATACCTGGCTCGCCGCTGAATGGGGACATCCCTCCGATAACCTGGGCGGCATCCTGGCCACGGCCGACTGGCTCAGCCGCAACGCCGTCGCCAGCGGTCGCGAACCGCTGCTGATGAAAGACGTCCTGACCGCCATGATCAAGGCCCACGAGATTCAGGGCTGCATCGCGCTGGAAAACTCTTTCAATCGGGTCGGTCTGGACCACGTGGTGCTGGTCAAGGTGGCCTCCACCGCGGTCGTGGCCCAGATGCTCGGCCTCGATCGCGACGAGATCATCAATGCCGTCTCGCTCGCCTGGGTGGATGGCCAGTCCCTGCGAACCTACCGCCACACGCCCAATACCGGCTCGCGAAAGTCGTGGGCGGCCGGCGACGCAACCTCGCGTGCAGTTCGGCTCGCGCTGATTGCCAAGACCGGCGAGATGGGCTATCCGTCGGTGCTCACGGCCAAGACCTGGGGCTTTTACGACGTGCTGTTCAAGGGCAAGGAGTTCAAGTTCCAGCGCCCCTACGGCAGTTACGTGATGGAGAACGTGCTGTTCAAGATCTCGTTCCCCGCGGAGTTCCACTCCCAGACTGCCGTCGAATGCGCCATGGATATTCACCAGCAGTTGAAAAAAATGGGCAAATCCGCGGCGGACATCCGCAAGGTGACCATTCGCACCCATGAGGCCTGCATCCGGATCATCGACAAGAAAGGGCCACTTTCCAATCCGGCCGACCGCGACCACTGCATTCAGTACATGGTTGCCGTCCCGCTGATCCTCGGGCACCTTACCGCTGGGGACTACGAGGACTCGGTGGCGGCAGACCCACGGATCGACGCCTTGCGCGAGAAGATCGTCTGCGTGGAGGACAAGGGCTTCACCGCGGACTACCATGATCCCGGATTGCGCTCGATCGCCAACGCGCTGACGGTGGAGTTCAAAGACGGCAAGAAGCTGAAGGAGGTCGTTTGCGAGTACCCGATCGGCCACAAGCGGCGGCGCAAGGACGGGATCCCGCTGCTGGAGGCGAAATTCCGCACCAACCTGGCGCGCCGCTTCCCGAAGAAGCAGCAGGATGCAATCGCGGCCGTGTCTCTGGATCAGCGCAAGCTCGAGGCCATGCCGGTCAATGACTACGTGGACCTCTACGTCATCTAGGAGCCTGACGGAGTGCGAACGCGACCCCTTCCCATACTCCGACAGGCTTCTAGGCCGATGAAAACGGCGTCCGGCTCCGGCACCCCTGCCTTTCCTGCAGTCGGCGGGAGCCTGCGCGTCCTGGCCGGCGCGCTTGCAATCGGGACGGCGCTGGGGGCCGGCATTTCGCCGTCGGGCGCGGCGGCGGGATTGTTGCTGGCGCAGCAGAATCTCGAAAGCACGATCATCACACCGGAAACCAGCCGACCATCCAGTTTTGCCCTGGACTTTCCCCGGCGCAAGCCAGGCCTATGGGAGGTTCGCAATGCCGCGAGTGAGAACCTGGGCATGCCGCCGACCAGCTACTGCGTGGGTGAGCAGACGGACACCGCCGAGCACCACCTGGACCGGGTCGCCGGAGAAAAGGGCTCCTGCTCCATCGGGCCCTTCAAGCGGGTCGGTATTTCCTGGGTGGCCGAGTCCGTCTGCAAGGAGTCCCGCGCCGTCGTGGTGAGCCAATCGATCGCCTCCGGGGATTTCCAGACCCAGTACCGAATCGATACACTGGTGTTCTATTCACCCCCGCTGGCCAATAACAAGCGTGAGGACAAGGAAGCGATCGTCGCGCGTTACCTCGGCCCCTGCGGCGCGGGTCAGCGCCCCGGGGACCTGGTCGTCCCGGGCATGGGCGTACTGAACATGGGCGACGGCACCCTTCGACCGGAGGCCGCCCGGCCGCGGCCGGGGGCCGGCGGAGAGCAGGACCGACGGCCACCCAGACCGTGAACACCAGGCCGGACGAGCCAGCGCCTGTGCAATCGTGCCGGCGCCACGACAAAACCAATCAAGACCGGGAAGGAAAATGGTTCACAACACGTTCAACACCCTGAAGCAGTTCAAGCTCCAATCGGGCAAAGCGGGCTCGTTCTATTCCCTGCCGGCGCTCGCACGGAAGTTTCCCAACGTGTCACGGCTGCCGGTGTCGATCCGGATCGTGCTGGAGGCCGTGCTGCGCAATTGCGACGGCAAGAAGGTGACCGAAAGCCATATCAGCCAACTGGCCAACTGGCAGCCAAACGGCAAGCGCGTGGACGAGATCCCTTTCATCGTTTCGAGGGTGGTGCTCCAGGATTTCACGGGCGTGCCGCTGTTGGCTGACCTTGCCGCCATGCGCTCGGTCGCGGACAAGCTCGGCAAGAGCCCGAAGCGCATCGAGCCGTTGGTTCCGGTGGACCTGGTCGTCGACCACTCGGTGATGATCGACCACTACGGCACCCGCGATTCGCTCGACCTCAACATGAAACTGGAGTTCTCCCGGAACAAGGAGCGTTACCAGTTCATGAAGTGGGGTATGCAGGCATTCGACACCTTCAAGGTCGTGCCCCCGGGGATCGGCATCGTTCACCAGGTCAACCTCGAGTACCTGGCGCGCGGGGTGCACAAGAAAAAGGACGGCGCCGACGTCGTCTACTATCCCGACACGCTGGTGGGTACCGACAGCCACACCACGATGATCAACGGCATCGGCGTCGTCGGCTGGGGCGTTGGCGGTATCGAGGCCGAGGCCGGGATGCTCGGGCAACCGGTTTACTTCCTGACCCCGGACGTCGTGGGCGTGCACCTCAAGGGTCGGCTGCGCGAAGGGGTCACCGCGACCGACCTGGTTCTGCGCGTGACCGAACTGTTGCGGTCGGCCAAGGTGGTGGGCAAGTTCGTCGAGTTTTTCGGCGAAGGCACCGAATCGCTGGCATTGCCGGACCGTGCCACGATCGGCAACATGGCCCCCGAGTACGGCGCCACCATGGGATTCTTCCCGGTCGATACCAAGACGATCGAATACTTCAAGGGCACCGGCCGCACGCCGGCTGAGATCGACGCCTTCGAAAGCTACTTCAAAGCCCAGGGACTTTTCGGCATTCCCAAGGCAGGAACCGTCACCTACTCGCAGGAGATCGAACTCGACCTCGGGTCTGTCTCGCCGTCCCTGGCCGGGCCCAAGCGCCCTCAGGACCGCATCGAACTCGGCAGCATGAAGGAGAACTTCGCCTCCCTCTTCAGCCTTCCGGTGCAGAAGAACGGCTTCAACAAGCCTGCCGCGGAACTCGACAAGTCATACGATACCGGCAGCGAGATCCCGCTGAAGAACGGCGACATCCTGATCGCGGCAATCACCTCCTGCACCAACACGTCAAACCCCAGCGTGCTGCTGGCTGCCGGCTTGCTGGCCAAGAAGGCGGTGGAGCGCGGGCTGACGGTCAAGCCTCACATCAAGACGTCGCTGGCCCCAGGGTCGCGCGTGGTGACGGATTACCTGACCAAGACCGGGCTGCTGCCCTACCTGGAAAAACTGGGGTTCGACGTGGCCGCCTACGGCTGCACGACCTGCATCGGCAACGCCGGTGACCTGCGTCCCGAGTTCAACCAGGCGATCAATGCCAACGAACTGGTTTGTGCCGCTGTCCTCTCGGGCAACCGCAACTTCGAAGCCCGGATCCATCCGAACATCCGGGCCAACTTCCTCGCCTCTCCCCCGCTGGTGGTGGCCTACGCCCTGGCCGGCACGGTTCAGGTGGACCTCATGACCGAGCCTGTCGGCAAGGGCAAGGACGGCCGGGACGTATACCTGGGCGACATCTGGCCTTCGTCGGACGAGATCCATGGCCTGCTCCGGCACGCGATGGATCCAAAGACCTTCAAGCGCCTGTACAGCGACCTGACCAAGGACCACACGTTGTGGAACAAAATCTCCTCGTCCGAGGGGCAGGTCTACAACTGGCCTGACTCCACCTACATCGCAGAGCCGCCTTTCTTCGAGGACTTCGAGATGTCGCCGGCGGCAGTGCCGGGGGTGAAGGACGCGCGCATCCTCGGGTTGTTCGGCGACTCGATCACGACCGACCACATCTCGCCCGCCGGCTCGATCAAGGACACCTCGCCCGCGGGCAAGTACCTGATCGAGAACGGCGTGCTGAAGGCTGACTTCAACAGTTACGGTGCGCGTCGCGGCAATCACGAAGTCATGATGCGGGGCACGTTCGCCAATGTCCGCATCAAGAATCTGATGCTGCCCCTCAAGCAGGACGGTTCACGCGAGGAAGGCGGATGGACGCTGCACCAGCCTGACGGTGAGAAGATGGCGATCTACGACGCCGCGATGAAGTACATCGCGAATGGCGTGCAGACGGTTATCTTCGCCGGCGAGGAATACGGCACCGGCAGTTCGCGTGACTGGGCTGCCAAGGGAACCCAGCTGCTGGGGGTGAAGGCGGTCGTGGCGCGCAGCTTCGAGCGGATCCACCGATCCAACCTGGTAGGCATGGGCGTGCTGCCGCTGCAATTCCTCGACAGCGATTCCTGGGAGTCGCTCGGGGTGAAGGGCGATGAAACGATCGACATCGACTTCCCGAGTCAGCTGGTGCCGCAGCAGGAGATCATCATGACGGTGCGCCGTACTGACGGCGCCAGCACACCGGTCAAGCTGCTGTCTCGTATCGACACCCCGATCGAGGTCGACTACTTCCGGCACGGCGGCATCCTGCCGTACGTCCTGCGGGAGTTGATGGCCGCCTGATGGAACGCGCCTCGCCCATGTCGGGGGTCACGAGGGCTACGCTGATCGCGGGCCTGTCGCTGCTGTTTTGTCTGCTGGCGCAACTCGTGTCGGCAGGCCTCGCCAGTGAATTGCTGATCTGGCCGGCCTCAGGGGTGGCGTTCGCCTTCGGCTGGCGGTACGGCCGCGCCTGGACGCTGCCTGCGGCCGTGGGCGTCTTCGGCTGGGCGATGTTCATCAGCCGCGATCTGCTGTTCGCGTTCTCGGTGACGCTGGCCAGCACGATCGGCCCGATGGTTGCGATCCATTTCCTGCGGCGGATGGCCGACTGGAAGCCGCCTGAATACCGGCTGGATGCGGTCGTGCGGTTCGTCGCGGTCGCCCTCCTCGGCTCGTCGGTTGTCAGCGCTGCCATCGTCACCGCAGTGGTTGCCGTTGGCCCGCTCGCATTGCCGATCAACGCCCCGATCGGCGGAGCAGCAAGCGCAGCAACCTCGGCGGCCCTGGGCAGTTTCCTGGGGGGCGGATTGCATCCGGCCCACGTCTTCCTGAGCCTGTGGCTGATTGATGGTCTGGGCATGATGCTGGTCGCCCCGGCATTGCTTGCCTGGATCGACGACGCGGTGCCGGAAGCCGACAGCGGCCACCGGTCGGTGGATATATTCGACCTGTCGAGCGTGCTGATGACCTTGCTGGTCGCCGCCACGAGCCTTTCGTTGGCGAGTTGGGAGCAGGTCCAGTACGGCTACATGGTTCTGTTCGCCTATTTCCCGATCCTCGCCTGGTCCGCGGTGCGCATGAGCGAGCGGGCCAATGCCCTGACGCTGCTGATCAGCGCCCTGCCCTTGCTCGCCGCCTGGGCCTACCAGGTCAGCACTCCGGAGGCGTCGAGCTACGCAAAGGCAATCCAGGCCTCCGTCATCGCCTTTTGCGCCGTCCTGGTGGCCCTGGTCCTGCAGGCGATAGCCGCCGACCGGCGTCTGGCGATCCTGAGGGTCGCCAGGCAGTCACGGCAGGACATGAGCACCGGCCTGCTCAACGATCGCGGACTACTTGCGGAACTCGGCGACCGGCTGGTCTCGCCCAACCGTGTCAACTACGGTCTGATCGGTTTGCACGTCACCAACTTCGATTCGATCAACGACCTGTGCGGCACGATTGATGCGATTCAGCTGGAGCAGTCCACCGCGGCATTGCTGCTGCGCCAGGGGCAGGTGCAGTTTGCCGCCCGCCTGTCGGCGGGCCGCTATGCCATGGTCATCGGGGCGGATACGGTGGCGCAGGTGCGTACCGTGGCGCGCGAGGTCTATTCGCAACTGAACGGCCAGATTTTCCAGACGGAGCGCGGCAGCCTGCGCCTGCAATGCTGCGTCGGCGGCCTCCTGCTCGATCGCCATACCCTGATCAGCAGCGAGGACTGCATCTTCTCCCTCGGTGACGCGCTGGCGATCGCCGCAAGCGTGCGCGATCCGCAGCTGTTCGTCGAGCCCTTGTCGCAGATGATGATCGACGCGCGGCGTGCCCACCAGAGCAAGATCGAGCACATCCGCGAGGCGATCCGCGACAATCGGATCGAACTCTTTGCGCAGCCGGTCATCGATCCGGAGGCCCCGCCGCACATGCGCTCCTATGAGCTGCTCACGAGATTGCGGGATCGCGACGGCGGACTGGTGCAGCCGCCGGAGTTCATGACGCTCGCCTCGCAGGCGCAGATGTCCATTCCGCTGGACCGGGCGGTGATCCACCGGGCCTTCGAATGGCTGGCCGCGAATCCCGAGTCGCTGACAATCACCTGGAAATGCTCGATCAACCTCGCCGGCGCTACCATGTGCGACGGCGCGATAGCCGACTACATCCGGGAGCAGCGCAGCCGCTATTGCATTCCGGCCGACAAGATCGTTTTCGAGATCACCGAAAGCGAGGCGATCCGCAATCCGGCAGCCGCCTCCCGGCTCGTCGACGACCTCAAGGAACAGGGTTTCAGTATCGCATTGGACGATTTCGGCACCGGCCTTGCCACCTTTGAGTACCTGAAGCGTTTTCCGCTGGACTACCTCAAGATCGACGGTTCTTTTATCCGCAATCTCATGTCGAATCCGATCGACGAGGAAATCGTGATCTCCACCATCCGGGTCGCCGCCCGGCTCAAGCTGCGTACCGTCGCGGAGCACGTGCACAGCGCCGCGGTCTACGAGCGGCTCACTGAACTGGGTATCACCTTCCT
>JBBRJB010000087.1:0-8263 GCA_038220085.1 Burkholderiales bacterium | reverse complement strand
CAGTGCCGCGAACCATGTTGTAGCCGCGCGCCAGGCCCGCGGCGCCCAAAGCACCGAGTACGCCGCCGGCGATCATGCCCCCGCCGAGCGTGAAGCCGCCGGTGATGAGGTCCGCCTTGAGTCCGGCAAGCGCCCCGGTGAACAGGCCGCCGACTACCGCTGCCCGGCCCTCGTTGACCTGTTTGGTCACCGCGTAGTGATCGGCCAGTCGCGTCAGCACGTCGTCCCCGGCGCTGCCTTCCAGCCCATGCAATTCAATCAGGCGGTTGGTGGTGTCGTGGATATCCCGATTGAGTCGCTCCGCCATGTCCCGCATGGCCGACTTCCTGGCCGAGTCCTCTTTCTCGCGGGTGACGCCCAGGACGCTGCCGACGTCCCGCAGGCGCCCTTTGATGCCCCCGTGCGCCACCTTCTCCTTGTCCAGGGCGGCACGCGCCAGGCGTGCGGCGAGCACGTTCATCGCGGCGTCGAACGCCTCGCGGCGCTCGGTCTGCCAGGCTCGATGCAACCGGTTGAATGCCGTCTGCTTGTCCGGCGCCACCAGCTTGGCGACTTCCTTGAGCAGCGCGCCTTCCTGTACCCAGCAGCGCGCGAATGCGTCAAGGGCGAGCACCTTGCGTACCGCCGGGGCACCGGCGAGATGGGCCCGCCAGCGTTCGATTTCCGCGGCTTCGGCCGCCGGGCCGCTGGGTGGCCCCATCTGGTTGACCAGGACGATGATGGGCTTGCCGATCCACTGGAGGATGCGCATCTCCGGTTCGACGTAACCGGCGTCTTCCGGATTTTCGGCGGCATTGACCAGGTAGAGGACCACGTCCGCCTCTTCCCGCACGTTGCGCACGGCCTGCTGGCTGGACCACAGCGCCCGGTCGGTCAGCCGGTCCCAGACCTGGCTGACCAGCCAGCCGATCGGACGGTCCGATTTCAGCAGGCGGTCGGCGAGCCGTGAACTGTCGCCGAAGCCGGGCGTATCCCACAACGTCAGTGCGTCCCCTTCCGGCGTCTCCAGCAGCACGAACCGGTCCGCGCTGTCGGTGACATGCGGCTCATCCTTGACGACACCGACATTGCGACTGAGCAGCGTGCGGGCCAGCGTCGTCTTGCCGACGTTGGTGTGGGAAACGAGGCTCAACGAGATCGATTGGCTGTTGTCTTTCATGCAGAAACTTTGGCGCCCGCCCTGAACCTGGCATTTTGCACCATACGACCCGGGTTCCTATCGAGAATGCCGGTCAGAATCCGCCGAGTGGCAGTGAAATCTTCCGCATCCAGCGAAACGAAGGCCGGTTCGATGTCCACGCCGGTGGCGAGGATCCGGCGCCAGGTGGCGCGGCGATCGGTGAGCCGGCTCGAATCCGCGCCGAATCGTTTCAAAAAGGCGGTTTCGTCGACCAGGGCGATCAGGGCGGCGCCGTCCGGCAGCGTCCTGGCGAGCATGGCGAGGAATGCCGCGTGGTTCTCGGTCTCGGGGGTAGCCGAGAGCGAAAACAGGGCGACGACCAGTGCCAGCGGGACGGCCTGTCCGGCGAAACCGGGAAACCGGTCTTCGCCGCCGAGGGCGACGGCCGGCTCGACCGACACGTTCGCTTCCTTGTCGTAAACCTGGCGCAGGAGACGATTCAAGCCGTCCTGGCCTTCGGTCGACAACTGAAAGCTGTACGGAATCACCTGGACTCGCGCGGCCTCCCCCCGTTGCAGGCGGCGCAGGCTCTGGAAGTAGTTGTCGGCCAGCGAGAACTGAAAGTGCGTCACCATCCGGCGCGTGCGCAGTGACTGTGCCAAGCCGAGCGCGATCCGGGGCAGCACGACCACCATCAGCACGGTTACCGCATAGAGGTGGATCCAGGCGGCCGCATTCTGGCCAGCGCCACCCCGAATCCTCAGGGCACCCAACTGCGCGGCGTCGGGCAGCGTGATGCCGGTGATCGCGGCGGCCAGTCCGAGCACGACTGCAAGCAACTGCCTGACCGTGTCCACCTCGAGGAAGGTGCTCTCCCATCCCGCGACGTATTCGAAAGCCAGCCCGCGGATATAAAGGCCGGCGAGGGCGCCGACCGCGAAAGCGGCGGCTGCGTAGTGAAGGATCGCCAGCGCGCGCGCGGCATTCAGGGGGGCGCTGACCTGGGCCCACTGACGCAGGAACGCCTGGAGTGGCGTGGCAAGGCTGCCGTCGAACCGGGCGTGGGCGCGGTGCATTGCCCTCGGGATCCCCTGGGCCGCCCATGTCACCAGACGCTGGACCGGACCCGGATGGCTGCCTCGAGTCGATGCCGGTCCGGTCGCAGGTCGCAGCGCCCGCCAGGCCCGCTGTCCGATCAGTACCAGGTAGACCAGGAGGTTCCAGAGCAGGATCGCCAGTATCGGCGGAGCCAGGATGTTGATCCGCTGCTGCGCGTTGACCGCATCGAGCAGGAAGCCGGCGCCGAGCGCGGCGGCAACCAGCAGCCAGCCAATCCAGGGATTCCAGCCGACCGCCGCGAGCATGGCTGAGATTTTTGGCTGCCGGTCGGAAAGCCGCTCGACCGCCAGCGCTGCGCGGCGGGACACGAAGGCTTCGGCGGTGCCCTTTTCGCCTTCGATCTGGGCTGCGCTGCGGCTGGCCCAGTCGCGATCCTCCTGATCCCAGTGCTCGGAAACCGGAGCTGTCTCGAACGCACGGATCAGCAGCGCATTGCGTGCGTCGGTTTCGTTCATGCCGCTGCCTCAACCTCCATCAACTGCGCGCAGGCCAATGAAAAGCGCCCGGTGCCGGCGCGGGGGGCCGATCCACCTGCAGTCCCGTTCACTAACCGACCTGGCGGACCGCTACCAGCAGTTCCTCGACCAGCGGCTGGGACAGGTATTGCTGCCGGTACTCTTCGAAAGGCAGGCTGTCGCCCGCTTCGGCGGCCTGCTGAGCAGCAACGGAGTCATCCGCGGCCCGTGCATATTGTTCCAGGAGACCGTCATCCAGAGGCGACGCCAGCAGCGCCTGCCGGTGCCGCAGCGACTGCTCCAGGGCAAAACCGGTGCAGGCACCTTCAGCCGTCTCCAGCACCTGGACCAACACCCGTGCGGAGGGAGTCAGCGCGGGATCGGCGAGCCGCGCTGCGGCCTGTTCCAGCGCCAGGCGGTAAGCGCCGGCGCCTGCCGGGTGGGCCGCGTCCAGCGCCGCTGCGATCGGCTCGCACTGTCGCAGCAGATCCTGTCCCCAGGCTGCCATCGGCACCCGGCTGCCGTCGTCGCGCTCGAGCAGCAGACCCGGTTCACGCCCCCGCTGGGCAACCACATGGCGGTTGCGGGAGAGGGCGGCAATGGTTTCGGGACTGTCCTTCGGACTGTCCTGCAGCAGGCAGTGGAGCAGGAAGATGTCGAGAAAGCGGATCGACTCCGCCGTGATGCCGATCGGACTGAACGGGTCCAGGTCCATCAGCCGGACTTCGACGTACTCCACGCCGCGCTCGGCCATCGCCCTGAGTGGACGCTCACCGGGTTGCACCGGCTGCTTCGGGCGAATGGTGCCGTAGAACTCGTTTTCGATCTGCAGCAGGGTGGTGCTCAATTGCCGATAGTCCCCACCGTCGCGCAGCCCGATGGCTTCGTAGGGCGGATAGGGTGTGGTCAGCGCTTCGCGCAATGACTCCGCATAACTGCGCAAGCAGTTGTAGCTCACGCCCAGGCTGGCCTGGGCGTCGCTCTGATAGCCCAGCGGCCCCATCCGCAACGAGGTCGCATGAGGCAGGTACAGCGTGCTCTCGTTGAGGGTCTGCAGCCGGTGGCCGGATTCCGACAGGAACGACCGGCAGACCACCGGCGACGACCCGAAGAGATACAGCAGCAGCCAGGAGTCCCGACGGAAATTCCGGATCAGGGAGAAATAGCTGTCGTTGCGATGATCGCCGGCACTTCCCGTGTGCCCGTCAGCCGCCTTCAGCAGGGGCCACGCCGCCTCGGGCAGCGAGAAGTTGTAGTGAAGGCCGGATATCGTCTGCATCCGGCTGCCATAGCGATGCTTCAGGCCGATCCGATAGATGGTCTTGGCGCGGCCGATGTTGGAGCTGCCGTACTGTCCGATCGGGATCTCATCGTCGCCCGGCAGGCAGCAGGGCATGCTGGTGCACCAGATGACCTCGTCGCCCAGATGACGATAAGCCACCTGGTGTATTTCATAGAGCTGGCTCAGGCAACGGTCGATGTCGGCATGCACGCCGGTGATCAGCTCAAGCTGCGATTCGCTGAAATCGGTGGTGATCGACGGATGCATCAGTGCCGAACCGAGCCCCGCCGGATGCGGGGTCAGGGCCAGGGTTCCGTCCGGATCTGCCCGAAGCCCTTCTTTCTCGATACCGCGCTGCAGCCCCCTCAGGACTCCAGGGCTCAGCTTGTCGAGACGGTGGCGCAATCGTGACAGAGAGCGGCTCAAGGGGAATCCGGTGATGGGGGGAGGCGATAGCGTAGCAGAAGAGGCGTGTCCGCCGTCCGCTACGCACTATCGCGGCCGCAGGATTGGTCTCGCGGCGCCTGGATCGGCAGGACTGCTCAGCCGAACACCAGGCGCGGAAGCCAGGTTGCCAGCTCGGGAAAGGTCAGCAGGATTGCCAGGGCGATCACCTGCAACCCGACGAAGGGGATGATGCCGCGGTAGATGGTTCCGGTCGAGACGGATCCCGGGGCCACGCCGCGCAGGTAAAAGAGCGAAAAGCCGAAGGGTGGGGTCATGAAGCTCGTCTGCAGGTTCACGCCGACCAGGACCCCGAGCCAGACGGGATTCACGTCGAGATTCAGCAGCACCGGCGCGGTGATCGGGAGGATGATGAAGATGATCTCGAAGGTGTCGAGGATGAAGCCGAGCACGAACATCACCAGCATGACCACGATCAGCGCGCCGACCGCACCGCCGGGCAGGTCCGACAGCAGCTGATGCACCAGGTCGTCACCGCCGAGCATGCGGAACACGATCGAGAAGACCGCGGCCCCGAGCAGCAGCACGAACACCATCGAGGTGATCGTTGCGGTCGAGATGCAGGCCTGGCGTATCAGGTCGTACTTGAAGCGGCCCCTGAACGCGACCAGCACCATCGCCCCGACAGCGCCGACCGATGCCGCCTCGGTCGGGGTGGCCAGGCCGCCAAGAATCGAACCGAGGACCGCAATGATCAGCAGCAGGGGCGGCAGCAGAGCGGTGAAGACCTCGCCCAGCAGGGCCTCGCGCTCCTCGACCGTTCCCGGTGCCGCCGGGCAGCTCTTCGGATCGAAGATCGCCTTGTAGATCATGTAGAGCATGTACAGCAGGATCAGCACCAGGCTCGGCAGCAGCGCGCCCACGAACAGGTCCCCGACCGAAACCGGCGACGGCGCGAAATTGCCTTTGGCCATCTGCACCTGGGCATTGATGCCGCCCAGCATGTCGCCCATGAAGATCAGCACGGTGGACGGCGGAACGATCTGGCCGAGCGTGCCGGAGGCGCAGATCACGCCGCAGGCGAGTTTCGGGTCGTAGCCCGCCCTCAGCATCGCCGGCAGGCTGATCAGGCCCATGGTGACGACCGTCGCCCCCACCACGCCAGTGGAGGCCGCCAGCAGGGCACCGACCACGATCACCGAGAGTCCGAGTCCCCCCCGCATCCGGCCGAAGAGCTTGCCCATCGTGATCAGCAGTCCCTCCGCGATGCCGGAGCGCTCGAGGATCACGCCCATGAAGATGAAGAGCGGGACGGCGACCAGTACCTCGTTGGTCATGAAACCGATGTACCGCGAGGCGAGCGCACCGAAATTGGAGAAGTCGAACACGCCGAGAAACCAGCCCGCGAGCGAGACGATCAACGAGACACCGGCCAGGGAGAACGCCACCGGAAAGCCGATCAGCAGCGCGAAGATGACGCCGAAGAACATCAGCGCGGCGAGAATCTCGCCGGAAATCAGGGAATCCATACGGGTCAGTGCGACTGGTAGCGGTACTGCGGCGGGAGGAGTTCCTCGCGGCCGGCGAGGACCAGGATGCTGCGAAACGCCATCGCCAGGCCTTGCAGGCCGACCAGGAGGATGAAGATCAGGATGAACGTCTTGAGGATGTAGAGGCCGGGCATGCCGCCGGGATTGATCGACGGCTCGAGCAATGCCCAGGATCGGCGCACAAACGGAAACGCGTAGATCCAGGCAACGACGCAGTACGGGATCAGAAACAATACCACCCCGATCAGGTCCCGAACGGCCTTGCTGCGCGGCGAGGCCGGCCGATAGAAGATGTCGACGCGGACGTGGTCGTCACGCATGAAGGCATAGCCCGCGACCGCCATGAACATCGCGCCCCCCATCCAGACGTAAAGGTCCTGCAGCCACAACTGGGTCATCGAGAAGAGGTAGCGCTGCACCACGACCCAGAAACAGGCAAGGACGGTCGCCAGTGCCAGCCAGGCGAACGCGCGTCCGACGACCGCGTTCAGGCCGCTGATCGCGGTGACGAGAGCTGCCAGGACACGCATGATGTGCTGCCGGAAGAAAATGATCGATGGGACGCTTGCGGCAGAGGCCGCCGTCGGGTCGAAGGCCACCTGGACGGCGGCGCCACGCCGTCTCCTGCGTGGCCGCCGCGGCCGATCATGCGACTATTTGATGCGAAAGTACTTCTCGCGGGCCTTGAGGTATGGGGAATCGGTGCTCTCGGTGCGGGTACGCAGCAGGTTCAATCCTGCGACGAAACTGTCCGCCGCCTTCTTCGCCAGCGGATTGGAACCTTCGCGGATCGCGTTCAGCACCTCGACGGAGGCTTTTGCGCCGGCTTCGAGGATCACGTCCGGGAACTGGAGGACTTTCACACCGTGCTTCGACACCAGGGTGTCCATTGCGCGCGGGTCATTGGCAATGAAGTCCGCGCCGACGTTGTCGTACTCGGCCTGGCAGGCGGTGCGGATGATCTCCTGCAGGTCCTTCGGCAGCGCGGTGTACTTGGCCTTGTTCACCACGGCCTCGGTGGCGAGGCCGGGCTCGATGAAACTCGGGAAGTAATAGTTCTTGGTGATCTGGTAGAAGCCCAGAGCAAGGTCGTTGTAAGGGCCCACGAACTCCGCAGCGTCCAGCGTGCCGCTCTGCAGTGCCTGGAAGATCTCGCCGGCCGCCAGGTTGGTGACCGAGGCGCCCATCTTCTGCCAGACTTGTCCGCCCAGGCCGGGGGTGCGAAAGCGCATTCCCTTGATATCCTCGAGGGTCTTCAGCTCGTTGCGAAACCAGCCGCCCGCCTGGATGTTGGTATTGCCGGACATGAAGCCCTGTACGCCGAACTGGTCGTAGATCTCGTCCCAGATCTGCTGGCCGCCGAGGAATCGGACCCAGGCGGAGTGCTCGCCCGATGTCATCCCATACGGTACGCCGGTGAAGAAAGAGAGACCGGTATTCTTGTTCTGCCAGTAGTAGGCGGCGCTGTGACACATCTCAGCGGTGCCGTTGATGACCGCGTCCAGCGACTGCAGCGGCGGCACCACTTCGCCGGCCGAGTAAACCCGCACCGTCAGGCGTCCGCCGGACATGTCGTTGATGCGCTTGGCAAGGTTCTCGGCCCCGACGCCCAGGCCTGGAAAATTCTTGGGCCAGGCGGTGACCATCTTCCACTGGATCTTGTTCTGCGACAGTGCCGGTGCGGCCAATGTGGCGGTGCCAACGGCAGCACCAGCCACCAGGCTCTTCTTCAATGCGGATCGACGATCCATTGTCAGCCTCTCTGATTCTTGAGTACGGAATGATTACGGGGTCAGCCCTTGAGCGGAATCGTCCGCCGGGCACGATTGCCTGCCCGCGCGCGGCGGCGGCAACATCCCGGAATCGTAAATCAAGACGCGCCGGGAGTCCGGTTGCGGAGGGGAAGCCTGGAGAGAATCACGGGTAATCCCCAATGCCCAAAAAGGAAGGGGCGCGGATTAACCGCGCCCCCGTTATGAGCCGCGAGTAGCGGCTGCTTTCCCCAGAGCGGACCCGGACCTTGACATCGGCGCCCCGTTTCGAGGCGGGCGATGTGTGACCGAGCCATCTTGGAACTGATTGAGTTGAACATATCCCGATTTCCGGGCGAGGTCAACCCTTTCTCCAACCCCCTTTCTCCAACCCCCTGTTGGAAGCAAGTAATCTGTCCGGTCTTGTAGCAAATGAACTGTCCGGCCCCTGCTCGACTCGCCTGCCTTGGACGGACCCGCGCGCAGAGTCGCCCCCTTTGCAGTATCCTGAGCAATGGCGCAATGCTCTCGGTGCGTCGCGGCGAGCGAGCGATCTGGGGGATTACCAATCAGCTGTCCCG
>JBBRJB010000086.1:0-8286 GCA_038220085.1 Burkholderiales bacterium | reverse complement strand
AGGAGCCGCCCTTGTCGCAGGCGCGTGAACCTGGCGGGTTGGAGATCGCATTGGCGATGAGTCCGCCGATCGGGTAGTAGGTGCCCGAGGTGCCACCGGTGCCGATGCGGAAGAACTGGGGCGCCTGTGCGGACGCGGTCGAGGCGGTCAGGGCGATGGCGGCGGCAGTGGCGACCGCTGAGAGTGTCTTTAGCAATGACATGGGGGGCTCCGTTACGAGGGGTGTGGGCCTCGGCGACCGCTCATGGAGCGTGCCGCCTTGAGACCCGCTAATCTACCCGCTGCCGCGGCAGGCACGGATAGGGTATTACCCGATAAACCCGCCGCGCGCACGCAGGTAGGGCACGAGACCACCGCATTCAAGCATCTCCAGCATGAAGGGGGCGATCGGCTCGCACTCACATATGCACGCCGGGTCTGAAGGCCGGCCTGCCGCGCGGCAATGCAATTGCAGCCGGCCGTGACCATCCAGCGCGAGTTCGATGGTGTCGCCTTCAGCGATGCGACCGGTGTCGGCGACGATCGCCAGCAGGCCGTTGTTCATGGCATTGCGCAGGTACGTTCGGGAGAAGCTGCGCGCGACCACGGCGCGGATTCCGGCACCCAGCACGACGGTGACCGCGACTTCCATCGCCGACCCGCAACCGAAGTTGGAGCCCGCCACCAGGATGTCGCCCGCGCATACACTTTTCGCGAAGTGCGGATCGTGAGCCTCGAGCAGGAAAGATCGCAGGACGGCAGGGTCGAGGGTCTCCTTCTTGCGGCGTGACGCGATGATGGTGTCGGTATCGACATCGTCGCCGAGCACGCGTGCTCTGCCGGCGAGGGGCAGCAGCGTCATGCCTCGCCAGGGCTGGCGCCGGGCTCGCCGAGCGAACCCCGCACCGCCGCGATAGCGCATTGCCGCGGTGACGCCAGCCAGATCGATGCGCTTGCATTGCCCATCCGGCCTTTGAAATTGCGGTTGGCGCTCGACACCACGCGCTCGCCGTCCACGGGAATGGTTCCGCAGGTACCGCAGCATGAGCCACAGCCGGGTGGCTGGATCTGCGCGCCCATGGCCTCGAAGCGCGCCAGCATGCCGCTGCGCGCCAGTTCGGCCCGGACCGATTCCGAGGCCGGGGTGACCACCAGGCGCACGCCCTTCGCGACGCCGCCGCCGCGCTCGAGTTCGTCCAGCGCCTCGCGGTAGTCCTTGACGCGACCGCCGGTGCAGGTGCCGAGATAAACCATGTCGATCTTCTGTCGCGCCGAACCGGCGGCATCGACGACGTTGTCGACCCGGTGCGGCAGCGCGAGCTGGGGGATGACGGTAGCGAGGTCGATGTCGACGGTCGCCGAGTAGACGGCGTCTGAGTCCGCGGCGACGGGCGCGGGCGCGGTCGTGGTTGCGCACGCTCGGGCGCTATCCCGGGCGCTATCCCGGGCGCTATCCGGGGCACTGTCCGGGGCACTATCCGAAAACCATCGCTCGGTGGACTTGTCGAAGCCGAAGATCCCGGCCTTGGCGCCGATCTCCACCGCCATGTTCGACAGCACGATCCGGTCGTCCATATCGAGCGTCACGACGCCGCTGCCGGTGAACTCCAGGGCGGCGTACGCGGCGCCGTCGGCGCCCAGGCGGCGGGCGAGCAGCAGGGCGACGTCCTTGGCCGACACGCCCGGCGCCAGGCTGCCATGGAGCACGACCGCGATGGTCGGGGGAACTTTCAGCCAGACCTGTCCACAGTAGAGCACGCCGGCGAAGTCGGAAGAGCCGATGCCGGTGCCGAAGGCATTGACGGCACCATAGGACGTGCTGTGGGAGTCGGCTCCCACCGCCAGCATGCCCGGCCTTACCGCGCGCGTTTCGAGAAGCAGCTGATGGCCGATGCCGTCGCCCTGATCGAAGGTCCGGATGCCGTGCATCTGGGCGTAGGCACGCGCCCGCGCCTGCAGCGCCAGCGCCTTCCGGCCGGAGGCCGGGCCATAGTGATCGAGCGCGAATACCAGCCGCTCGGGGCGGCCAGGCGCGCGTTCGCCCCCGGCCATGCCGGCCAGATAGTCGAGCGCCATCGGGATCGACCCGTCCGTTCCCATCGCGACGTCGGGGGTGCAGATGGCGATCTCTCCCGCACGGACCGGGCGGCCGGCGGCACGCGACAGGATCTTCTCGCTGATGGTCGAGCCGCCTGGAGGCGCGGCCTGTGCCGCCTGACGTGATTCAGTCATGCCTGACGAAACCATCCATCCTGACGATGCCGATGCCGATGCCGATCCGTCAGAACCGTTCTACCCACGGCCGGATGGCAACTTCGTTGCTCCAGGTCGAGCGGTGCTGGTCGATGATGGCCAGGTAGGTGGTGGCAATCGCGTCGGGATCGAGCATCGAATCGGGTCTGTCGTCCGGTTCGCTGCGGGCGCTGCTGCGGATCGCGCCGTCGATATTGATCCAGGCGACGTGGATCCCCTTCGGATGCAGCTCGCGGGCCATCGACTGCGCCAGTCCGCGCTGTGCGAATTTGCCCATCGCGAACGGCACCGACTCGGCGAAACCCTTGTCGCCCGCCGAGGCGCCGGTGAACAGGATGGTTCCGCGCGTGCCCTGCTCCAGACTCTGGCCGAGCATCATCCGGCTGGCGGCCTGGCCCACCAGGAAGGCGCCGAATGCCGTGACCTCGATGGCATGGCGAACCGCCTCGGGATCCAGGTCGATGATCGGCCCGCGTTGACGAGCAGAAGGGTTGTAGACGGCGACCCTGAGCGGCCCCTCGATGGAGGCGAACAACGCGTTGACCTGGTCCGGCCGGGCGGCATCGCAGTCGCGCATTTCGGCACCCGTCTGCGTTGCCAGCGTCCGGATCTTCGCGGTGTCTCGGGCGGCGAGCACCAGGCGGTATCCGCGACGGTGCAACAGCCGGGCCAGGGAGGCCGAGAGGCCGGCCCCGACGCCGACAATCAGCGCGACCGGCGGGTGAGCGGCATTGCTCGTGCTCATGGTTTGCTCCTTGCAGATACTCGGGCGTTACGCCCATGGTGAAACATCCGGCAGGATCAGCGCAGGTCGAGGATCGACTGCGCGGACGACAGCAGCCGTACCTTGCCATTGCGAATCAATGCGTAGGCCAGTGCCTTGGCGCCGGCGGTCGCACCCACCAGTCGGCGCGCCCGGTCGGCGTGAGTGCCTCGAAGTCCTTTCGCCCCTTGCTGCTCGTGCAGATCCAGCAAGGTGGCGCTGGAGATCAGCGCGAGGTGCGTGAAGGCCTGCGGGAAGTTCCCGAGGAACGCCTTGGATCCGGGATCGATCTCTTCCGAATACAGCCCGACGTCGTTGGCGTAGCCAAGCAGCTGCTCGAAAAGATCCCGCGCTTCGGCTGCCCGGTCGACCGCCAGCAACGCATCGACCAGCCAGAAGCTGGTGATGAAGAGGGCGCCTTCCGGCCCTTCCAGGCCGTCCTCGCCGCGATAGCGGTAGACGAACGGGCCCGACTGCAACTCCTGTTCGACCCGTCGAACCGTCTCGGCCAGAATCTTGCGGTCGATCGGCAGTCCGAGCAGAGGCAAGGTCAGCAGGGCGGCGTCAGTGCCGTCGGATTCGAACGACTGCGTCATGTACGCGGGCGTTCCACGGCAGCCATCGGCCCTGAGCGCAGCCAGGATCTCCTCGCGTTGCCGGCGCCAGTGGTCGCGGTCGCCCAGCAGGCGGGCCGCGCGCTCGAGCGCTACCCACGCCATGGCCTTGCCGTGCACGAAATTACGCGCCTCCGAACGGACTTCCCACAGGCCCTGATCGGGCTGGCGCCAGCAGCTGCTGACGTGGTCGGCGACGCTAGCCAGGTGGGCCCGCTCGTCCTTGCTCAGTCGCGCACCGAGCGCTACCCGCAGGTCGGCCCAATCGAAGATCTCCCCGAACACGTCGAGCTGCAGTTGCTCCGATGCGGCGTTGCCTGCGCGTACCGGCTGACTGCCCTGGAAACCGGCCAACTGATCCAGCAGCCGCTCCGGCAGGAAAGGCTCTCCCTGGATGCTGTACATGATCCGGATGGCGGAGCCCTCGCGGAAACAGCGCCGGGAGAGGAAGTCGGAGAAGCGCCGGGTTTCGCCGCTGTAGCCGATCGCCGACAGCGAGTACAAGGCGAAACTCGCGTCGCGCAGCCAGCAGAACCGGTAGTCCCAATTCCGCTCCCCACCGATGCTTTCCGGCAGGGACGTGGTGGGGGCGGCGACCAGGGCGCCGGTCGGCGCGTAGGTCAGCAACTTGAGGGCAAGCGCGCTGCGGGTGACGGCCTTCCTGTAGGGGCCCCGGTAGCGGGAGTACTCGATCCACTCTCGCCAGAAGGACAAGGTGGTTTGCAGCAGGCGGTCTGCCCAGCGACGCGGATCGACCATCGGCTCGACCATGGCGAGGATCGCGTCCTCGGTCTGTCCTGCCTGCAACTCGTAGTCGACGCACGCGCCATCCCCGGTGATGCGGGCGGCGCCGCCGTGCCAGAGCGAGAGTCCGCCTGGACAGACGACTCGGCCATCGGCCAGGCTGAGCGGCATCGGCTCGAGGGAGAAGTCCCCGCTACGGGGTAGAAAGCGGATCGTGAAGCGCACGCTGCCGCTGGTGCAGCAGAAGCGACGAACCAGCCAGCCTGGCGCGTTGAGGGAGACATAGTCATGAGCCGACGCGTCGCGGCTGCGTCCCACCGGCATGTAGTCGGTGACGTTGAACTCACCGGTCGCGGTGCGAAAGCGGGTGCACAGGACATTGCTGTCGCCGACGTAGTCCCGTGCCTCCCACGCGAGGTCGTCGCCCTGGATGTCCCAGCAGCCGCCGCCCTTCGCGTCCAGGAGCCGGAAGAACACCGGGTCTGCGTCGAACCTCAGCAGTGCGCACCAGTCGATGCTGCCGGCGCGCGAGACGAGCGCGCAACCGTGGCAGTCGCCGATCAGGGCATAGTCCTGGATCGGTGGCTGGTCAGGCGACAAGCCCCTGTCGGGGTCGGACGTGGCCGCGCGTGCCATCATGTCAGAATTCTGCAGTTGTCCATCGACCGGGAAAGACCAGTGAAGGGATTGGGCAATATACAGGTCGATCCGGTGCGCTTGTATCCGGCCGCACCAGAAGCAAGGTAAAACAGGATGAGCAAGGAGGTCACTGGTGCTCGGTGAAGTGGTGGCAGTCCACATCGACAAGGCCCTGTTGGAAGACGGTGTCTACCAGACCGCCGAGGCATGGCCGATACTGCGTGCCGGTGGGCCGGGTGCTTATGCGCAGGTGTCGCCGGATTCGATGTTCGACATGCGGCGGCCACGTTGACGGGTTTCGCGGCCGGCGCACGCCCGCGACGCTGAGGAGAACGATCATCGAAGAGCGTAGCCGTTTCCTGGCGTTGCTCGCCGATGGCCTCCGCCGGGGAGCGCCGATCAGGCTGGTGCTCGCAAAGTATCACGGCGACGAGCCGGAGCTGGTCCGTCTGCAGGTGCGCCCGGTGGCTATCCGAGGCGAGACCCGGCTCAGTTTCGTCTACAGCTATCGCACCCGCGACGTCACCAGCAACCTGGCTTTTCCCGAGGCGTTGCAACGCGTGGAGCAGCTGCTGCGGCACGACTTCCGACGGGCACACCTGATCGACGGAGACCGTCAGACTCAACTGACCGTTACCCGGCGCGGCAAGGCCCTGCTGCGCACGCAGACGCAGGCGGCCGACGTGGGCGACACCGTCAAGGCGCCGGACGCCATGGAGGAAAAGCCGGACGACGAGGCTTCGCACCTCGCGCATAACCGCAGCAAGCGTCGCCTGCTTTCCATGGACCGGCCGTTCCTGCAGGCGCTGGGCGTGACCGACCGGCATCACCATCTGATCCCCACGATGGCGCGCAAGTGGAAGCAGATCAACCGCTTCGTCGAGGTATTCGCGGATGCCTGGAAAGCATCGAGTCTGGGCGAGCGGCCCGGAACGCTGCGCACGATCGACTTCGGCTCGGGCAAAGGCTATCTGACGTTCGCGTTGCACGACTATCTTAGCGACCATCTCGGCGTCGACGCGCAGGTGTGCGGTGTCGAAGTGCGCGCCGACCTGGTGAAGTTCTGCAACGAGACGACGTCGGCCCTCGGCATCGAGGGCCTGCAGTTCCGCCAGGGCGACATCGCCAGCCATCACGAGAGCCGTTCGCCCGACGAGCGCTTTGACGTGATGATCGCGCTGCATGCCTGCGATACCGCCACCGATGACGCGATCCACCAGGGCATTCGCGCGGGCGCGGAAATCATCATGTGCGCACCCTGTTGCCACAAGCAGGTACGCCCGCAGCTGCTGAGCCCGCACCCGCTTCGACCTATCCTGCAACATGGTGTCCACCTCGGCCAGGAGGCGGAGATGCTGACCGACGGCCTGCGCGCATTGCTGCTGGAGGCGGCCGGTTATGACACCCGGGTGTTCGAGTTCATCTCACTCGAGCACACCAGCAAGAACAAGATGATCCTGGCTGTGAGACATCCGGTGCCGCGAGATGCAGCGCCGGTGCTCGCCCAGATCCAGGAGATCAAGGCGTTCTACGGCATCAGGGAGCAGCGGCTGGAAAGCCTGCTGCAGGCCGAGGGGCACTAGAAAACTAGGCAGCCTGCGCCGCTATTTCAAACGAGCGCCGCCGCGCCGCGTGATCGAAGATCTGCGCGGTGATCATCAGTTCATCCGCGCCGGTGCGATCGACGAACGCCCGCATCTGCTGTCCGACGGTATCCGGTGCCCCGATCGCCGTGCAGGACAGGACCTGATCGAGCATTTCCTGCAGCGCAGGCGACAGGCGTGCTTCGTAGTCATGGACCGGCGGCGGCAGCTTCGAGGGCCGGCCGGTGCGCAAGTTGACGAAAGCCTGCTTCATCGAGGTCGCCAGGTACTGCGCCTGCTCGTCGGTGTCCGCCGCGAACACGATGCAGCCGAGCATGACATGGGGCGGCTGCAAAGACGCCGAGGCCTTGAAGCGGGAACGATAGAGCGATATGGCCTGCATCATCATCGCCGGTGCGAAGTGGGACGCGAAAGCGAACGGCAGCCCAAGCGCGGCGGCGACCTGGGCGCCGTACAGGCTCGAGCCGAGGATCCACAGCGGCACGTCGAGGCCGGCGCCCGGTACCGCGCGCACCGCCTGCCCGGGCTCGGCATCCTCGAAGTAATGCATCAGCTCCAGCACGTCCTGCGGAAACTGTTCAGGGTCACTGGCGAGGTTCCGGCGCAGCGCGCGGGCGGTCGCCATGTCGGAGCCGGGGGCGCGGCCCAGGCCAAGATCGATCCGGCCGGGATAGAGCGACGCCAGGGTGCCGAACTGCTCTGCGATGACGAGCGGCGAGTGGTTGGGCAGCATGATGCCGCCCGCGCCGACCCGGATCGTCGAGGTGCCGGCGGCCACGTGGCCGATGACGACCGAAGTGGCGGCACTGGCGATGCCCGGCATGCTGTGGTGCTCTGCCAGCCAGTAGCGCTTGAACCCGAGCTTTTCTGCGTGGCGCGCCAGGTCGAGCGTGTTGCGAAAGGATTGCGACGCGTCGCTGCCTTCGAGGATGGGGGACAGGTCGAGGACGGATAGGGTGGTCATCAGACGCAGATGGTACCGGCCTGCAAAAAGGCAAGCCGTGGCCCGCGGTCGGGCGCCCGCGAGCCCATACTCGGACAGGCTCCTCAGCCGTAGGCTATCAGCCGCCCCAGGCTTGCGGCGGCCAGCCAGCACAGTGCCGACAAGGCGGCCTGCGCACGGCCGGCGGCCGGTGGTCGCCAGTCCCAATCCGGGAGCCGGCCCTGCCACAGCCATCGGAATGCCAGCGCATTGGCTACCCCGAGGGCAACCAGCACCAGCTTGATCTGCAGGAGGCGATTGCCGAGCAGGGGCGCGGCATCGGCGGTGAACAGCAGAGTGCCGGTGGGCAGCAGCAGGAGCAGGCCGGCCACTGCGAATGGCGTCAAGGCCGCCGAAACTTCCGCCGCTGAGAAGAGGCGCCCGGCGCCCAGCAACCGCAGGTCGAGCAGCAGCATCGGGCCGACCAGTAAGACCAGGCCGAGCAGATGCAGCAGGTTGACGACCGGATAGGCCCAATTCGAGCCGCGCATCCACTCGCCGGCAGCAGAGTTTTCAAGTGCCGCTGCCCAGCCGGCGAGATCCAACCAGGTCAGCACTTAGCGCAACTCGATCACCTTGCCGTTGACGATGATCCGCTCCGCCCGGATCTCGGCGGTGCCGTCCTTGCGGGCGTAGCCCTCGATCGTGACCGGCTTGCCGACCGACAGGTCATCCCCGGACAGTCCGCGCGACTCCATCCGGCTGATC
>JBBRJB010000085.1:0-8310 GCA_038220085.1 Burkholderiales bacterium | reverse complement strand
TGCCCTTGACGGTATTGATCTCGCCGTTGTGGGCCACCATCCGATAGGGATGCGCCAGTTCCCAGGCAGGGAAGGTGTTGGTCGAAAACCGCTGGTGCACCAGGGCCAGGGCCGACTTGCAGCGCGGGTCGGCCAGGTCCTTGTAGTAGCGGCCAACCTGACCGGCAAGCAAGAGCCCCTTGTACACGATGGTGCGGTTGGACATGGACGGCACGAAGTACTCCGTCCCGTGCTTGAGCGCCAGGCTGCGGATGCGGTGGGCCGCCAGCTTGCGGATCAGGTAAAGCTTGCGCTCCAGCGCATCCTGAACCATCACGTCGTGGCCGCGTCCGACGAACAGCTGCCGGATGACCGGTTCGCTGGCTCGAACCAGGGGCGAGATCTCCATCTCCTTGTCCAACGGCACGTCGCGCCAGCCGAGGACCACCTGGCCCTCGGCCCGGACGGTGCGCTCCAGTTCCTGCTCGCAGGCACGCCGCGAAGCATTCTCCTTGGGCAGGAAGACCATGCCGACGCCGTATTCGCCGGGCGGCGGCAGCTTGACCCCGCGCGCGGCCATCTCGTCGCGAAACAACTCGTCAGGTATCTGCAGGAGAATTCCGGCGCCGTCGCCGAACAATTCGTCCGCTCCAGTAGCCCCGCGGTGATCCAGGTTGAGCAGGATCCGAAGTCCGTTCTGCACGATCTCGTGGCTCTTCACGCCCTTGATATGGGCTACGAACCCGACACCACAGGCATCCCGCTCGTGGGCCGGGTCGTACAGGCCCTGGGCAGTTGGTAGCGCCATCTTGATCTCCTGATCCGTGAGCTGACAGAATAGGTCGCCGCACTGCACCATGCAAGTGAAACAATCGGGCCAGAGCAGATTAAAAGAAGGCTGCCGGTATGATCAGGTTTAATGGGGACGGGTCAAATCCCTCCCGCCCCTTCCCGTAACCATCTCCGTGACACCCGGTGCAACCGGTTTGGCCGGGCGCCCCACGGATCGGGCGTGCCAGGCTCGCCCGGTGCGCGCCTCGAGTTCGTCCAGGAACTCCTTTCCCGCCACCGGATGGCCCCGCTCTATCCGGGCGGCCACCCACGCGTCCCTGTCGGTGCCCGGGGACTCGAACAGCCGGCGGTAGGCCGCCTCGCGCTCGAATGGGGTGTTACCAAGGGCCCAAAATTGAGTGTGAGTACTAACCAACGGATCAGTGACCAATCCCAGATGATGACGATGACTGGACCAGGCGAACTGTTCCGGACGCCCCACCAGTCCCGCCCGGACAGGTCCGGCCTCCAGATAACGCTGGCAAGACAGGAGATAAGGCGGAGCCTGAATCAAGGATGCACGAAAGCGCCCCTCCCACAAGGTACCCGTGCGATCGTGACGGCGGTTGAAGCCGCGGACGTATTGGCGGCCGATGGCCTGCATCAATAACGCCAGGCCATCCGGCTGCTCCGGTGTCGCCACGATCTGAAAGTGGGCCTCCATCAACACGTAGGCATGCACCGCCACGCCATAGGTCAGGCAGGCTCCCTGCACGATGACCCTGAACCTGCGGCGGTCCTCGTCGTCGGCGAAGATGAGTTGACGGTTGTTGCCGCGCACGAGCAGATGGAACGGATAGCCGGCGATCACATTGCGAGGCTTGCGTGCCATTGCCCCTCCTGGCCCGGCCGCGGATTCAACCTGCAGCGGCGGCGACCGTATTGGCGGAGACCGCCAGCGCCACCAGCGCCGGGTCGACATCCTGGGTGCGGGCCCGGCCGAGCGCTTCGAGCACCACGAACCTGGGTATGCCCCGGACCGCCTTCTTGTCGATACTCATATAGGAGAGATAGCGCGCCACCGGCCAGTCCGGCCCCCGCACCGGCAGCCCCGCCTCGCCGATGATCGCTTTCATCCTGGCAAGGTCGCCTTCCGGGATATGGCCCAGGCGAACCGAAAGATCGGTGGCCATCACCATGCCGGCGGCTACCGCCTCGCCGTGCAGCCAGCTCCCGTAGCCGGCACCGGCCTCGATCGCATGCCCGAACGTATGGCCGAAATTGAGCAGCGCCCGCGCGCCCGCCTCGCGCTCGTCGCGGGCCACGACAGCGGCCTTGATCCGGATCGAATCCAGGACCGCTGCTGCGAGTTCATCCGGATCGTGCGCCAGCAGCCTGGGCATCGCCGCCGACACCCGTTCGAGGTAGGCCGGATCGGCAATGGCGCCGTGCTTCACCACCTCGGCCAGGCCGGCGGCGAGTTCCCGCCGCGGCAGCGAAACCAGGGTGCTGGTATCCGCGATCACCAGCCGAGGCTGATGGAACGCACCGATCATGTTCTTGCCGCGTGCATGGTTGATGGCCGTCTTGCCGCCCACCGAGGAATCGACCTGTGCGAGCAGCGTGGTCGGAATCTGCACGAAGTCCACGCCCCGCTGATAGGTCGCGGCCGCAAAACCCGCCAGGTCCCCGACCACCCCGCCCCCGAGGGCGACAATCAGACTGTTGCGATCGAACTGGTGCGACAGCAACTGGTCGAAGATGTGATTGAGGGACTCCCAGGACTTGGTAGTCTCGCCTGGGGCCTGGACAATGCGGATGAGGTGGTGCGCGATCGGCAGCAAGGTATCGGCAAGGCGAGCGCCGAACAGCCCATCGACCGTGGTATCCGTGACAATGGCCACTGTGCGCCCCTGCGCCAGCCGGCACAGCTCCAGGTTCTTGTCCAGGATGCCGGCGCCCACCTGGATCGGGTAACTGCGTTCGCCGAGATCGACCGTCACTTGCTGCATGCAACCTTGCCCTGCGCCCGCGCGGCGCATTCCGGATGAGATAACCACTGAATTATAGATTCCACGGCGGCCTCCACCGGCTGACGGCCGGTGCTGACGACATGGTCGGCGATCTCCCGATACAGCGGATCCCGCTGTTCGACCAGGTCGAAGACCCGCTGCCGAGGATTGTCCGCCTTGAGCAGTGGCCGGTTCTTGTCGCGGCGCAGTCGCTGCCAGAGGTCGGCTGGCGTTGCCCGCAGGTAGATGACCAGCCCGCGCGCCGACAGCGCCTGGCGATTCGCCGGGAGCAGGATGGCCCCGCCGCCGGTGGCAAGGATCAGTTCGGCGCGGCCGGTCAGTTCGTCGATCAGTTGCGCTTCGCGACGACGGAAACCGTCCTCGCCTTCCAGGTCGAAAACGGTGGGGATGTCGACGCCGAGACGGCCTTCCAGCTCGCGGTCGACGTCGATGAAGGCACGATCGAGGCGGCGGGCCAGTCTGACCCCGACGGTCGACTTACCCGCACCCATCATGCCGATGAGGAAAATGGAAAGGGCGGCTCTCATGGCCGCCCTAAAGTATCAGAGTTGCCGATCAGTTCGTGTTGTCGCAGCCCGCAGCGGTGCCGAAGCGGGAATCGACGCCGCCCGGCGGCGAAGTGTCCGTACTGCTAAGGTCCCCGGCCAGCGCCGGCAGCAGGATCGGCGTCGACGTGATGGTCTCCGTGCCGGAGGTTGCCGTGATCGTCACCTGCAGCATGACCTCGACCCAGCTGGCGTAGCCGCGGGGATACTTGATCGCCAGCGAGGCGAACCCGGAGGAGTCGGTCTTCCCGCCGGCCGTGGTCACATACGCCGCCGCGATGTTGCCAGGATCCAGCTCGACGTTGCCGTTGGCGTCCTCGCCGGCGTCCAGGATGCCGTTGCCGTTGATGTCCTCGGAAGCGCATCGCTGGACCCGGTTGGCCGACCAGCCCGACGCGCTGCCGACATACGTGCCCTTGTGGAAATAGGTCGGCACGTAAGAGACTGCGACCGCTGCGCCTTCCACCGGATTCCCGGCGGTATCGCTCACGACGGCGGCGTACGGCAGCAGGTAGGTCTGCGGGTCCGGCGTCTCCAGCGTATTGCCCGTATGGATCCGCACGGACAGTGCCTGTGCCGCAACCGTCAGGTTGGCGATGTGCGCGGTGCCGGTCGACGGGATCCGGGCCCGGACCTGCACCAGGTTGTAGCCGCTGGAATTGGGCCCGGCGATGAAGGAGCTGGTCGCGATTCCCGCGCTGTCGGTCAGGGCGTAGGGCGGCGAGATCCTGCCGCCGCTCGGATCAGAATCCGCAGAGAAGTCCACCCGGACGCCTTTCACCGGATTGTTCGAGGCATCCTTGACGCGCGCCAACAGTTCGCTGGTGCTGGCGGAGGAACCAGTCGCATTCACCGCGATCGTGGTCGGGCTCGCCTGCAGCCAGACCGAGGACGGGTTGCGAGACACGAACTCGAACTCCACCGCGGCGCTGGTACCGTCCGGGGCGGTTGCGCTGATCGACGTCACGCCGGCCGACGTTGATTGGATGGTGGCGGTCGCCGCGCCATCGCTGCCCGTCGTGGCCGAGTTGCTGCTGAGCGTGCCGCGAGTGGCGGCGAACTGGATCACGCTGCCGGCAGCCAGCGGAGCGCCGCCCTGCGTGAATTTCGCCCGCACCGCCTGTACCGTGTTGACCAGCACTTCCGCATTGGCCAGCGGCGCCTCGATCACGGCCACGTTTCCCGACACCGAGATGTCCCGGCTCTGGCTGATTCCCTGGGCCTTGGCCGTCAGCGTATCGACACCCGCCACGCCGCCGGTCACGGCGAACTTCGCCTGTCCTGCACTGTCGGTCACATTGCTGCCCGCAACGAGCGGAATGACGGCATTGCCGCTTTTCGATTCGAGCACGACCGGCGTATTGCCGACCGGCGTCCCGGCCGAATTCTTCAGCGCAGCTATATAGGTGGAACTGCCGCCGAACGAGATCGAAGTCGCCCCGCTCAGGGTCATGGAACTTCCGGTCACCAGCACCGACACGGTGCCCGAAATCGTACCGGAGCTTGCCTTGACGACGATCGCGCGGCTGGTCGGATCGGTGATCGCCAGCTTGGCGGTCGCCGTGCCGGTAGCGTCGGTCGTGGACGAAGTCACGCTGAGCACAGCGCCGGTGTCGGTGGTCGAGAACGCGACCGGCTGACCGGCGAGCGCGACATTGCTGGCATTCTTGACCGTGGCCACCACGTCGACCGTGCTGAGCCCGTCCGAAGCGATCGTGGGGCTGCTGACGCCAAGCGTGATCGAGGCCGCGGACGTTGCCGTCAGCGACGCATCAGCCTGCCCGCCGGCCCCCGCACCGGTTCCGCCACATCCAGCCAGCGCAAGGAACACGCCGGAAATCAGCGCCAACAGCGTCCGTTTCATCGTCCTATCTCTCATCTGAATTTCCTATGCCCACGATGGGCGTCCCTTGTTCCCCGGTACGTCGGCGCTCAGCGCTGAACGACCGCATCATTGACCACCCGTGGGGTCAGGAACACCAGCAGCTCGGTCCTGTCGTTTGTCTTGGTGGTGCTCTTGAAGAGGTAGCCCAGGATCGGGATGTCACCCAGCAGTGGCACCTTGTCGGTCCGGTTGCGCTCGAACTGCTCGTAGATTCCGCCGATCACCACCGTGCCGCCGTTCTCGACCAGCACCTGCGTCTTCACGTGACGCGTGTCGATCGCGAACCCGGCTGGCGTCAGCTGGCCTACCGCATCGCGGTTGATATCGACATCAAGGATGACATTGCCTTCCGGCGTGATCTGCGGGGTGACTTCGAGCCGAAGGTTCGCCTTGCGGAACGACACCGCAGTGGCGCCGCTCGAGGTCGACGACTGGTAGGGCAATTCGGTACCCTGCTCGATGAGCGCCTTGGACTGGTTGGCGGTCAGGACCCGGGGGCTGGAGACCACCTTTCCGCGCTGGTCCGCCTCGAGTGCGGACAGCTCCAGGTTGATGAAGCGCGTCAGGCTCGAGCCGAACAGGCTGATCGCGAACGAGGCCGGCGAAGCTCCGGAGATCGCGGCAGCGGGCAGGTTCACGAAGTTGGTGTTCTCCACGGCAGTGGCGATTCCCAGGCCAGGCGCGGCATTGGGAACGTCGCTGCCCAGCTGCGAAGACAGTTGCGCCGCGCCGGTCAGGTTGCCGGCGATCACGCCGTAGCCGACGCCGGTGGAACTGCCGGTACCGTAGGTCGGCACGTTGTACGCCACGTTCTGGCCGCTGACCGGATCGACGCGGGTCTGCGTGTTGTAGACCAGGCTGCGCTTGTCGTAGAACCCGAGCTTGGAGCCCAGGTTGCGGGAGAAGCGGTCGTCCGCCTCGACGATCCGCGCCTCGATCAGTACCTGGCGCACCGGAATGTCGACCTGCTGGATCAGCCGGCGCACTTCATCGAGGCGGGTCGGCGTGTCCTGCACGAAGAGCTTGTTGGTGCGGGCATCCACCAGGGCGCTGCCGCGCTTGGACAGCACCCGCTGCTTGTCGTCCTTGAGCAGCTCACCCACCGCCTCCGCCTTCTGGTAGTTCAAGGTGAAGGTCTCGGTACGCAACTGCTCGATGTCGGCAATCTGCTGGCGGGCCTCGAGGTCGAGCTTCTCCTTGGTTGCCAGCTCCTCGCGCGGGGCGATCAGGATGACATTGCCGTTCTTGCGCATGTCCAGTCCGCGCGACTGCAGGATGATGTCGAGCGCCTGGTCCCAGGGCACGTCCTTCAGGCGCAGCGTCAGATTGCCGCCAACCGAATCGCTGGTGACGATGTTCAGGTTGGTGAAGTCGGCAATCACCTGCAGCAGGGCCCGCACATCCACGTTCTGGAAGTTCAGCGAAAGGCGCTCGCCGCGATAGCCCTGGCGCGTGCCCTGCTGGAGCTTGTTGGGGTCTTCCTTGATCTGCTTGACCTCGACCACGAACTGCGTGTCGCTCTGGTAGGCATTGTGCTCCCACAGTCCTTGCGGCTCGATCACCATGCGGGTCGAATCGCCCTGCTGGAAGGTACGGATACTCTTCACCGGCGTGCCGAAGTCGGCGACATCCAGCCGACGCCGCAGGTTGTCGGGCAGGCGCGCGCCTTGGAAGTCGACCACGATCGACTGACCCTGCTGTTTGATGTCAACGCCGGTCTGGGAATCCGAGAGTTCGACGACGATGCGGCCTTCGCCTTCCTTGCCGCGCCGGAAATCGATATCGCGCAGTGAATGCGAAAGAGTCGGGTTGCCCTTGGCGAAGCTGTAGGTGCTGGCAGGGGATACCGCCGATGGCGTCGCGGCCGCGGCCTGGTCGAGCGACACGACCAGGGCGTTCCCCTCGATCGTCGACTGGTAACCCATGGGGCGCTTCAGATTCAGGACCACCCGGGACCTGCCGGTGCCTTGCACCACGTTGACGCTGTGCACGTCGCCGTTGACCAGCTCGACCAGATTCCTGGCAAGCTTGCTGTCGGTATCCTTGAAGTCCAGCGCGACCCGCGGCGGATTGCTGATGGAAAAGCCGGGAGGAGCGTCGGTCGGCGGATGCGACATCTGGATCCGGAGCACCGTGGCGGAGCCCTGCTGCGCGCTGGTGATCGACTCGATCGAGTTGCTCTGTGCCCAAGCCACGATCGGGCCGGAAGCTCCGAGGCTCAATGCGGCGGCAGCAATACAGTTCTTGATCAAGCGCATCACCTGTTTCGTCTCGGGACGGTGGTTCATTTCTTGGCCTCTTGCAGCGCAAGCGAGGTATCTCGCTCCACCCAGTCGCCGGCAGCGTCCTGGACGAGCTCCTTGAGACCGACTTCAGTCTCGGTAATCCGGGTAACCCGGCCGAAATGCTGGCCGATATAACTGCCGACCTTGATCTGGAAAATGACCTTGTCGGCTTCGATCAGCGCCACCGGGCCGGTGCTCGCCCGGTTCAGGTGGCCGACGAGCCGGATGGCATCCAGGGGGAAGGCTTCCAGCGGTTCACGCCGACGGTTGAGGTCCGGTGTGATTCCGCCTTTGTTGCGATCGGAGAAGCGCGCCAGCGCGACCTGCAGCTTGGCGTTGGAAAACGGGTCGATATCGGTGCGGGCCGCGTAGCGGAACGGCACGAAGCGCTTGGGCTCCGGGACATTGCCGGTTCGCCTGGGTGCATTGGCGCGGGTTTCGTCCATCCAGGACTGGATTTCGGATACATCATTGGTGCAGCCGGACATCCCGAGGGCAAGGACAGCGGCGCCGGCGGCGGCGGCGAGCCGCAGGACACGGGCAAGCCGTGCCGCGCCGGTCGGCGAGTTCATCGCGCTCCTCATCGCTTGGCCCCTCCAGCCTTGGCTGCTGCGGCCTGGCGCTGCGTCTCGATCTCGTCCCGGTCAAGGTAGCGGAAGGTCTTGGCGGTGGCGTCCATTTCCAGCACGTTGGTCTTGTTCTGGCGCACGATGGTCAGATTGTTCAAAGTGACGATCCGTGCCAGGTTGGCGAGATCGCTGCTGAACGAACCAAGGTCGTGGTAATTGCCCACCACCTTGACCGCGATCGGA
>JBBRJB010000084.1:0-8315 GCA_038220085.1 Burkholderiales bacterium | reverse complement strand
GGTGCGGACGAACTGACCTTCCTGGATATCACCGCGTCCTCGGACCGGCGCGACATCATCCTGCACATCATCGAGGCGGTCGCCAACCAGGTGTTCATCCCTTTGACGGTCGGCGGAGGAGTGCGCGCCGTCGCGGACATCCGCCGGCTGCTCAATGCCGGCGCCGACAAGGTGTCGATCAACACCGCCGGCATCGAGAACCCGCAGCTGATTGCCGACGCGTCGGCGTGCTACGGTGCCCAGTGCATCGTCTGCGCGATCGACGCCAAGCGCTCGGCCCGCGGGCGGTGGCAGGTCTTTACCCACGGTGGCCGCACGCCCACCGGGCTCGACGTGATCGACTGGGCGCGCCGCGTGGTGGAACTGGGCGCCGGCGAGATCCTGCTGACCAGCATGGACCGTGACGGTACCCGGGAAGGGTTCGACCTGGCCCTGACCCGGGCGGTGGCCGACGCCGTGCCGGTGCCGGTGATTGCCTCGGGCGGCGTAGGCTCCCTGAAGGATCTTGCCGACGGCGTCACCGAAGGCGGCGCGGATGCGGTGCTCGCGGCCAGCATCTTCCACTTCGGCGAGTTCACGGTGGCCCAGGCCAAGCAGGTGATGGCGCAGCGGGGTATCCCGGTTCGGCCGGTGCAGTCATGAGCGGCGCCGCATCCTCCCCGCCCGCACCACCGGAAGTACCCGGCGGCAACTGGCTGGACGAATTGCGCTTCGACGATCGCGGTCTGATCACCGCGATCGCCCAGGAAGTGCTGACGCAACGCATCCTGATGGTGGCCTGGATGAACCGGCCGGCGCTGGAAGAGACTGCGCGCACCGGCCGCGCGGTCTACTGGTCGCGGTCCCGCGGCAACCTGTGGCGCAAGGGCGAGGAGTCCGGCAACGTCCAGAGCGTGCGCGAGATCCGCACCGACTGCGACGGCGACGTTGTCCTGCTCAAGGTGGAGCAGGCGGGTGGTGTCGCCTGCCATACCGGCCGCCACAGCTGTTTCTTCAACCGGCTCGAGGACCAGCGCTGGGTCGCCGTCGACCCGGTGCTGACCGACCCCGCCACCCTCTATCGGAAACCCTGATGGCCGAATCCTCCCTGGCACGGCTGGCCGACACCATCGAATCGCGCCGCAGCGCGGATCCGGAGCGCAGCTATGTCGCCCGCCTGCTGAGCAAGGGCGAGGATGCGATCCTCAAGAAGATCGGGGAGGAAGCGACCGAGACCGTGATGGCAGCCAAGGACGGCGTCGCGGCGCAGATCGTGGCCGAGACCGCCGATCTCTGGTTCCATACTCTGGTGATGCTGGCACACTATGGCCTGCGGCCGGAGGACGTGATTGCGGAACTGGAACGGCGCGAGGGTCTGTCCGGCCTGGATGAAAAGGCCCTGCGCAAGAATCGGGATTGATCAATGGACCAGGCCATGCATCAGGAAAAGGACTGCCTCTTCTGCCGGATCGCCCGCGGCGAGATCCCCTGCAAGAAGGTGTTCGAAGACGAGGAGATCATCGCCTTCCACGACATCAACCCGGCGGCGCCGGTGCATTTCCTGATTGTTCCGAAGACCCATCTCGTCAACCTCTACGACGCCGACCTCGATCAGGCGCCACTGCTCGGCAAGCTGTTCGGCATCGCCGGACGCCTGGCGCGTGAACAGGGGTGCGACGACGGCTTCCGGGCCGTGGTCAACAACGGTCGGGTGGGCAGGCAGGAGGTGTATCATCTGCACATACATGTGATGGGCGGCCCGGAACCCCTGCGGTCCGGTCGCTGACGCCACTGAAACGCGCGTCCGTTG
The DNA here is from genome assembly GCA_038220085.1 of Burkholderiales bacterium. Taxonomy (GTDB): domain Bacteria; phylum Pseudomonadota; class Gammaproteobacteria; order Burkholderiales; family Burkholderiaceae_E; genus Lautropia. The sequence goes on along the minus strand of JBBRJB010000084.1, from coordinate 6,526 downwards.
CCTGATAATGCGGGTTCGGGACGCCCAAGTCTCCGGGAGCGAACGATATGGGATCATTGAGCATTTGGCACTGGCTGATCGTGCTGGTGATCGTAATGCTGGTATTCGGCACCAAGAAACTGAAGAACATCGGTGCCGACCTCGGTGGCGCCGTCAAGGGCTTCAAGGAAGGCGTGAAGGAAGGCAGTGCCGGCAACCCTGAGGGTTCGCAGCAGGACGCCAAGACGATAGACGTCGACGCCAAGCCCAAGGCCTGAATCGGCGAAGCCAGGCGCACGCCGGCGGCGCGGCATACGAGCGGCGAGGAGCCGCTCGTTTCATCTGTGCCGGCGCCCGGTGCCATGGTGTCCGGTACCCTGACCGCACGCTGCCGGCCCCGACCCGCCCTCATCGATCCCCTCAACCCCTACTGAATCCGTCACGATCACCCTTCCGATGGTTTCCCGGCTGTCCTGAATGTTCGACATCAGCTTCATGGAGATGCTGATCGTGGCCATTGCCGCCCTGGTGGTGATCGGCCCCGAGCGCCTTCCGAAGGTGGCGCGCCAGGCGGGCAACTGGGTCACCAAGCTGCGGCGCTATGTCGACGACGTGAAGTCGGACTTCAACCGCCAGATCGAATTGTCCGAACTGCGCGACCTCAAAAAGGACGTCGAGGAGGCAGCCCGCTCGATCGAAGGCAGCGTCGGCGGCGCCATGACCGACGCGAAGAGTTCGCTTGATTCGGTGCAGCAGGCGCTGGAGGATTCCGGGGATGCGGGCAGCAAGGCCGCGGCGGAGCCGGTGACCAACTGGGACGAGATCTATGCCGTTCGGCGCTCCCGCGAACGCCTCAAGGAGCGCCGGATCGAACGTGAGCGCGACCGCGGCTTCAAGCGGCCCCGCCGGCCGGTGATTCGCTGATGTTCGGCTTCGGCAGAAAGAACACCCCCAGCGAGGACGAGGGCTTCGTTTCGCACCTGATCGAACTGCGCAACCGCGTAGTGCAGTCCCTGGTGGTCGTCTTACTGATGTTCGGCGTCTGTTTCTACTTTGCCCCGGACATCATGCGAATCCTGGCCTTGCCCTTGAACGCGGCGTTGCCGCCGGGCTCCAAGGCGGTGTTCATCGCGGGCGAGGGCGCCTTCTTCACCCTGACCAAGATCGCTTTCCTGGCTGCGATCCTCGCGTCGCTGCCCTGGATTCTCTACCAGGCCTGGGCATTCGTCGCTCCGGGGTTGTATGCCCATGAGCGTCGCTTCGCGCTGCCGTTGATCGTTTCTTCGGTGTTCTTCCTGCTGCTGGGCATTTCCTTCGCGTACTTCTTCGTGCTCCCCGCCGCCTACACGTTCTTTTTCGCCTTCGCCGAGCGCACCGGCGCGGACGTGATGCAGGACTTGCAGCGTTACTGGGACTTCACCCTTGCCATCTTCTTCGGCTTCGGTCTCACCTTCGAGGTACCGGTGGTCGAAATGCTGCTGGTCAAGCTGGGCATGGTGTCACAGGCGCAGTTGCGCCAGGCCCGTCGCTACGTCTTTGTCGGTGCCTTCGTCGTCGCCGCGATCCTGACGCCGCCGGACGTGCTCTCGCAGTTCATGCTGGCGATCCCGCTCATCGTACTCTACGAGTTCGGCATCTATCTGGCCGGTTTCCTCAGCGCGCACAGCCGTGCGCCGGACGACGAAGAGAGCGAGGAAAGCACGGCCCGCTGAGGGTACCTCCCCCTGAGCCTAACGTCCCAGCGGGGCCGGCTTCGGATTCGGGCGCGTGCCGATCACGATCGGCACCTGCACCTCGTCGGTATCCCGCAGGAACCTGAACTGCGCGGTCGATCCGGGCGGCAGCAGCGAGATCATGTTGAGCATCTGGGTGACGTTGGTGACCGGGCGGCCCTCCAGGCTGATCAGGATGTCTCCGACCTTTACCCCCGCCTTTTCAGCCGGACCCCCACGCATCACGCCCGCGATGATGGCGCCGTCCCGGCGCGGCAGTCGAAAGGCCTGGGCCAGCTCGGGCGTCACGTCCTGCGGCTCCACGCCGATATACCCGCGGATGACGCGACCATTCTTTATCAGCTGCTGCATCACGTCCTTGACCGTGGAGGCAGGTATTGCGAAGCCGATTCCCAGGGAGCCGCCGGTGCGCGAGTAGATCGCCGTATTGATGCCCAGCAGCCGTCCCGCGGTGTCCACCAGCGCGCCGCCGGAGTTTCCGGGGTTGATCGCGGCGTCGGTCTGGATGAAGTTCTCGAAGGTATTGATGCCCAGTTGTGTACGTCCCAGCGCGGAGATGATGCCCATCGTCACCGTCTGACCCACCCCGAACGGATTGCCGATCGCGAGCACCACGTCGCCGACCTCCGCCCGCGCGACGTCGCCGAACTCGATTGCCGGCAAGCCCACCCGGTCGACCTTCAGGACCGCGAGGTCGGTTTCAGGATCGCTGCCGACCAGCTTTGCCCGGATCCGCTGGCCGTCGGCCATCACCACTTCGGTTTCGCTTTCCTCTTCCAGCACATGATGGTTGGTCAGGATGTAGCCGTCCGCAGTGGCAATGACTCCCGAGCCGAGGTTCGAAGTCGGCTCTATCCGGGGCGGCAACTCGCCCCGCCGCGACTTGGGATCCCGTTGGAGCGGGCTGCCCGGTCGGGCCGACACCTGGTCGCCGGTGAGGATATTCACGACCGCGGGGATGGCGCGGCGGGCCGCATCGCTGTATGACAAAATCCCATGGGACCGGCTTTCGGCGGCAACATCCTGCGCCGGGCGTTCGGGCGTGGCCCGGCGTGTCTCGTCGGCCGGGCCCCGAGCGGTCGGCATGCGATCCGCGCGTCCTTGCACGCCGTCCGGCGACTGAAGGGAAGTCGGCAGCCATTCCGGCCTCAGGGTCGCCAGAACGAACAGGGCTGCCAGCAGCACGGTGACGCCCTGGGCAAACAGCAACCAGTATTTCTTCAAATCCAAGCGGCTCCTGAATGCGGGGGCAGGGAAGTCAAGATGGTGAGCACAACGGACATGGTCCGCTACCTCGATGAATTGCTGAATGCATCATCAATCAAGGATTATTGTCCAAACGGTTTGCAGGTGGAAGGCGCGCCGGTCGTTACCCGCGCGGTTTTCGCGGTAACGGCCAGCCTGGCCGTGGTCGAGCAGGCCGCAGCGGCCGGGGCGCAGGCCCTGCTGGTCCATCATGGCTACTTCTGGCGCGGCGAGGATCCGCGCGTGGTCGGCCCGCGCCGGCGGCGTCTCGCCGGCCTGCTGGCGGCGGATATCAACCTCATCGGCTATCACCTGCCGCTCGACCTGCATCCGGCACTGGGCAACAACGCGCAGTTCGGCGGCCGCATGGGATGGACGATGGATGAAACCGGCGGTGACCGGGATCTCATCGCCCTGGCCAGGTTACCGGCGCCGATCGGTGCGACCCAACTGGGCGAGCAGTTGCAGGCGCGGCTGGACCGGACCCCGCTGCTGGTAGGGGACCTGACGCGCGAAGTCAGGCGCATCGCCTGGTGCACCGGCGCCGCCCAGGACATGCTCGAGGCGGCGATAGTCCTGGGGGCAGACGCCTTTGTCAGCGGCGAGATTTCGGAACGCACCACCCACCTGGCCCGCGAGGCCGGGGTGATCTATGCAGCCGCGGGTCATCACGCGACCGAGCGCTACGGTATCCAGGCGTTGGGGGAGCACGTCGCCGAGCGATTCGGGATCGAGACAATCTACCTGGACGATCCCAACCCGGTCTGAGCGACGCCGCTGGCGCGACGCATCGATGCCCTCAGGAGGGCCGCTTCAGTAAATCGCGGATTTCGCGCAGCAGCAGGATATCTTCCGGCAACGGGGGCGCCGCCTTCGGTGGTTCGTGGATCACGACCTGCTGGGCGCGGTTGTACACCCGGACCATCTGGAAGATGATGAACGCCAGGATCAGGAAGTTGATCAGGACGGTGATGAAATTGCCGTAGGCGAAAATGGGCACACCGGCCTTGGTCAGTGCCTCGTAGGTGCGCGGCACGTCCGGCGGAATCTTCGTTGTCAGGGCGATGAAGTAATTGGAGAAATCGAGCCCCCCGAAAATCGTGCCGGCGACCGGCATCACCAGGTCGCGAACCAGCGAATCCACGATTTTTCCGAAGGCCCCGCCGATTATCACCCCGACCGCCAGGTCGATGACATTGCCCTTGAGGGCGAAAACGCGAAACTCCGAAAACATCAACAAGACACCCTCCCTGAGCGCCGCGGTGCGCAGCAGCGTGCAGTATCGTGGCAGTGGCGATGGGTCGGCAAGCCGCGTAGGTGCGCCGCGTAGGTGCGCCGCAACGATCCGCCAGCCCTTCATTGCAGTGCGGTACGCTATACTTTAGGGTTGTCGCCACCCGGTATTCCACTCTTTTCAAGAGGTCTTTTGATGTCTGAGACTTACGATCCGAAAATGGATCCGTCACGTCGCAGCGCGCTGGTGTCAACCTGTGCTGTCGGTGCAGTCGGCGCCGCCGGGGTCGCGTATCCGCTGGTGAGCAGCTTTCAGCCGTCCGAGCGTGCCAAGGCCGCCGGCGCTCCGGTGGAGGGCGATGTCAGCGGCATGCAGCCAGGCGAACTGCGGCGCGTGGAATGGCGTGGAAACCCGGTGTGGCTGGTGCGGCGCACGCCCGAGATGCTGGCGTCCTTGAACGAGACCGAGTCGGAAGTGCTCGATCCGAATTCCCAGAAGTACTACCAGATTCCCACGCCCCCGTATGCCAAGAACCAGGCCCGCTCGATCAAGCCGGAGTACCTGGTTGTTGTCGGGATCTGTTCGCACCTGGGTTGCTCGCCCATCAGCCGCTTTCAGCCCGGCGCGCAGCCCTCGCTGCCGGCCGAGTGGCCGGGCGGTTTTCTGTGCCCCTGTCACGGCTCCACCTTCGACATGGCCGGTCGCGTGTTCAAGAACAAGCCGGCCAACGCCAACCTGGATGTTCCGCCCCACACCTACCTGTCGGACACCAGGGTGCTGATCGGCCAGGACGAGAAGAAGGCGTAACAGCACAAGGCGCAGAGAGAAAGGCCCCGGCGCCGGGGAGCATCGGCGCCCGGCGCCTGCGGCGCAACCGAAGTTTCAGGGCGCGGCCTTCGAGCCTCGTCAGACAAGCGAATCAGGACATCGTCATGGCAGCAGAGAAGCAGGTGGATACGAAGGGGTTGCTGGGATGGGTGGATCAGCGGTTTCCGCTGACGTCCAACTGGAAGGCGCACCTCTCGGAGTACTACGCTCCGAAGAACTTCAATTTCTGGTACTTCTTCGGCTCGCTGGCGATGCTGGTCCTGGTGATCCAGATCATCACCGGCATTTTCCTCACCATGCATTACAAGCCAGATGCGGCCAAGGCTTTCCAGTCGGTCGAGTACATCATGCGCGACGTGCCGTGGGGCTGGCTCATCCGCTACATGCACTCCACCGGCGCCTCCGCATTCTTCGTGGTCGTCTATCTGCACATGTTCCGCGGTCTGCTCTACGGGTCCTACCGCAAGCCCCGCGAACTGATCTGGATCTTCGGATGCCTGATCTTCCTCACCCTGATGGCCGAGGCCTTCTTCGGCTACCTGCTGCCCTGGGGCCAGATGTCCTATTGGGGTGCGCAGGTCATCGTCAACCTGTTCCAGGCGATTCCGCTGATCGGACCGGACCTTTCGGTGTGGATCCGTGGCGACTATGTCGTGGGTGATGCCACCCTGAACCGGTTCTTTTCTTTCCACGTGATCGCCATCCCGCTGGTCCTGCTCGGCCTGGTTGCCGCGCATATCCTGGCGTTGCACGAGGTCGGATCCAACAATCCGGACGGCATCGAAATCAAGGATAAGAAGGACGCGACCGGCAAGCCGCTGGACGGGATTCCCTTCCATCCCTACTACTCGGTGCACGACCTCTATGGCGTGGCGATATTCCTGACGCTCTTCTCGGCGGTGATCTTCTTCGCACCCGAGATGGGCGGCTACTTCCTGGAATTCAACAACTTCGTGCCGGCCGACCCGCTGAAGACGCCGCTGCACATCGCGCCGGTCTGGTACTTCACACCGTTCTATTCGATCCTGCGTGCCACCACCGAGGAGTTCGTCCTCTATGGTCTGCTGCCGTTCCTGCTGGTCCTGCTGCTGTTGATCCTGGTGAGCGCGCGCCACGCTATCGCCAAACTGATCGGTCTGGTGGTGATCGGCGGGATGATTCTCGGGTTCTTCATATTCGACGCCAAACTGTGGGGCGTGGTCGGCATGGGCGCATCGGTCATGGTGTTCTTCGCGCTGCCCTGGATCGACCGCAGTCCGGTCAAGTCCATTCGCTATCGACCGAGTTGGCACATGGGTGTGTATGCCGTCTTCGTCGTGGTGTTCCTGCTACTCGGCTATTTCGGTGTGCAGCCGGTTTCCCCGGTGTTCAATCGCATGTCGCAAGTCTGTACGCTGCTGTATTTCGCTTTCTTCCTGTTCATGCCCTGGTGGAGCGCCATGGGCAGGAGCAAGCCGGTTCCGGACCGTGTCGTCTACGCGGGTCATTGAGCCGGCGTGCCGGCTGA
>JBBRJB010000083.1:0-8322 GCA_038220085.1 Burkholderiales bacterium | reverse complement strand
GTCATGCCGAAGGTATCGCGCACCCGCGCGCCCCAACTGCGTTCCAGTTTCTGACGCTTCGCGTCGGACAGGGGCTCCGCGGAGCAGACGACAGTCTCGACAGGACCCGCAGAAAGATCGACCCCCAGGCTCTCGGCCAGGTTGGCCAGGTGCAGTCCGTAGCTCGACATGCCCATCCAGGCGGTTGGCGCCAGACGCCGGATCAGCTCGATCTGGAGCTGCGACGGCGTGGTCGTGCCGGCGCCTGCCCAGTTGACGCCAATACCGCGGGTCTGCGCCGCGCGGGCGAGCATGTGGCCGACCGGATGAATGCCCAGGGGAAAGGAGTCGTGCACCTGGTCCGACGCGCCGAGTCCCACACAGTCGAAGACCCGCGCGAACGAGATCATGGCGTACCTGATGTCTTCATGACTGCGCGGATAGAAGAGCGGCTGTCCGGTGGCCCCGCCCGAGCGCCAGTACTCGGCCAGCCCACCCCTGAAGGGCAGGCAGAACGATTCATAGAAACGCTGGTCACCCAGGCCGCGAAGTTCGTCCTTGTCCAGGACGGGAATCCGGGCCCACTCATCCGGATCATCGAGCCGATCGCGATCCACGCGGCCGAGCCGCTCGCGGTGAAACGGCGCCTGCAGCGCCCGGTCCAACGCGATTCGTTTGCGTTCACTCTGGATGCGGAGGATCTCTGTCCGCGACCGGGGCAATTGCAGCGTCGCCCTGTCGATCGTCATTCGTCACCCCGCGGCGCGGCAAGCGAACCGATCCAGCGATGCTGGGACGAATAGGCGGCCCCGGGCTTGCCGTGGGCCGCGTCCCCACGCATGTCCTGCAGACGCGATTCCTTGGCCGGCGTGTTCTCGGGAATGTCGTCGAGGACATCGGCAAGCAGGGTCGCGTAGTCACTGCCGACCGGGCAGACATCGGCACATCGTCGGCAGCCGGTGATGACGCCCGACCCCCTCAGGATACTCTGCCAGAGATTGAACGTGGTCTCGGACCGGAGCAACTGCTTTCGCTCCTCGGCGTCCCCTGCTTCGACGATCTTCCCGAGCTGGCTGGTCAGTTTCGCGAAGCCGTAGGGTGAGCGGAATTCGTCGCATCGCTTCCAGTCGCGCGACCAGTGTCCGACCGCGTCGGCCGGACAGGTCGAGAGGCAGCGACCACATTCGGGGCCGTGACAGAGGGACTCAGCGATCGGACGATCGCACTCGACATCGACCGAGCAGAGAACCGCAGTCAGGACGACTCTCGGGCCATACTCGGGGGTAAGCAGTTGCAGATTCAGCCCCAGCGTGCCGAGGCCGGCCTCGACCGCCGCATGAGGCAGCGACAACAGCGTGGTCATGTGCTGGCCCGGGTCGTCCTGGTAACGCCAGGGGTCGACGTGAGTCGGGGGGACGATGACGGCCGGATAGCCCGCGTCCTCGAGCCAGTAGACCAGATCCAGCGAGGTCTCCTCGAGCGAGGTCAGCGCAAGCTCATCGTTGTAGTACTTGTGCCGGTCGCCCCAGGCCTTGATTCGCGCAACGCCGCTCGAGAGCCTTCTCGCCAGGACGATGACGCGGCCGGCGTCCCACTGCGAGATATCGCACGGCCGCCGTGGATCGGCCGGATCGGGAGGATTGGCATCGAGTGTCGCGCCATCGGCGATGCCGACGAGATCGGCGCCCAAGGCGCTCGCCTGCGTCTTGATGTCCCCGGCCGTCAACGGCCGCTTGAAGATTCCCACCATCGTCAAATGCCCCCGCGCGGCGGATCCGGACTCCCGCCGGACTCACCTGCAGATTCGGCAAGCTGCTTCTGCTTCGCCTTGAAGACCTGCATCTGCTTCGCCACCATGCCCTGGTATCCGTCCGGCCCGACCCAGCGCGCGTTCCACGGCGAAAGACCCGCCAGGCCCTCGCCTTCGCCCTTGTCGTGCTCGGCCCGCGCGGACTTCATGCGGCGGGCCAGTGCGACCTTTCCGGGGGTCTTCTCGGGAATCACCTTCTGAGGCTCGGCAAGATGGGCATGGTAGTCGTCTCCCACGGGGCACACCGCCAGGCAGCGGGGACAATCGCCGAAGGAACCGACCACGCGCAGGAGGCCTTGCCAGAACCCGAAGAAATCACGCGAGGCGAAGGCCTTCATCCGGTCTGCCTCCGGATGGTCGATCATCCGGTCGAAGAACTTCAGGATCTGGGCAAATCCGAACTCCTGCGCTTCGGTCGCGCAATTGCGCTTGTCGATACCCCAGTGCAACACCGCGTCGGCCGGACAGGCGTGCAGGCAGCGACTGCACGATTCGCCGATGCAGACCTGTTCCGTGATCCTCGGGCTTGGCTCGAGATCGATCTCGGTGAGGATTCCGGTGAGATAAATGCGCGGGCCGAACTCCGGCGTCAGGATATTGACTTCCAGGCCGAGCGTGCCCAGTCCGGCCTCGACACCGAGGTGGCGCGTTGACAGGCGACCGTAGCTTGCGCGCTTGTAGGTCCACTCGGTTTCCTGCCCCGCTGTCACGAAAGTCGGGTAGCCGCATCGTTCGAGCTCTTCGGCGAGCCGGTACGCGACCCGGTCCATCTTGCGCAGCACCAGCATGTCCAGGTACTGCACCGGCGTATTGGTCTTGCAGCGAAAGGCCCCCGCCGGGATGCGGTTGGCAATGACGATGACGCTCCGGCAGTGCGGCGAGATCCGCTCCGGCGTCTGCGGCCAGCGCGGATCAGGAGGAAAAGCATTCAGTGTCCGGGCCGAAGCAATGCCGACGAGGTCGGCACCCAGCTCCCTGGCGCGCGCCTTGACCGCTGCCGCGTCGGGCTTGCCCGTCAACCTGCCGGCCTCCGACCATTGCTTCATGAAATGATTATGCAAGGCCCGGGGAACAGTGGCTATCCATATTCCGACAGTCGTTGACAGCCCGCGCTTCCCCGTCCAACAATGCGCCATGCTTGGGAACTTTGACACCTTCTCGCCGCTACAGACTTGGCGCACCCGGTCCATCGAACAGGCAAGAAGCCGGATGTCGGGCATCTTCGCGCATCATCGTCTCGAATGCCGGGGCGACCAGGTCGCGTTCGCACACAGCGGCCTGCCCGGCCCGGGGCTGTCGCTTCATCGGCTGGGCTACGGTGCCGAAGTCGTCGTGAGCGCCCCGGCCCTCGCGGACTTCTACCTCCTGCAGTTGACGTTGGAGGGCGCCTGCGACATCACGCAAGGAGCCGAGAGCGTCTGCGTGCGTGCCGGAGAACTTCTCGTCATCAACCCCACGCGCCCCTACCGGAAGCGCTGGGGCGAGAACTGCACGCAGCTGATCGCGCGGCTGGATCGCCAGTTGCTCGAGCAGGCCTGGACGGACCATTACGGGACCGCCCCCTCGCGGCCGCTCGATTTCGCCTTCCGCAAGGCTCCCACGCTGCCCTCGCAGCATCTGCGCTTCGCCCTGGGCGGCATGCAGGCGATGATGGCCAGGGGGCCGGATGCCGCGCGTCGGCTCGCGGGGGTCATCGTCGCGTCTCTACCCCCGGACGACGGCGACCGCGACACACCAGCCGCCATCCGGCTGGTACGGCGTGCCGAATCCTTCATGGACCACTTCATCGCGCACGACCTGGCAGTCGAGGATATTGCGCAGGCGACCGGCACGACCGTGCGCTCGCTCGAGCGCGGCTTCCGGTCGACGCGAGACTCGACTGTCGTTGCGCGGTTGCGCCGCATGCGGCTGGAGCGCGCGCACACCGAGTTGCTGGCGGCACGCGATGACGGGCGATCCGTCACCGATATTGCGACATCGCTCGGCATGCTGCACCCCGGACGATTCTCGATCGCCTATAAGCGGCAGTTCGGCGAATCGCCGTCGTGCACGCTGGGCGCCTCCAGTCGCCGCCGCCAGCCGCGACACTGACACCATTTGTCTGACAGAATGCCCACACCGAGACAGGGAGCTCATCCATGATTATTCAGCAGCGGTTCATCCGAACCACATTTGCCTTCGCCATCGCGGCCGCCGTATCGATCGGCGCAGGCGCCATTGCTCCGCAGTCCGCCCGAGCGGCGGATTCCGTCAAGATCGGCTACATCAGCACGCTGTCGGGACCGTCCGCGGGCATCGGCACCGATATCCGCGACGGCTTCATGCTGAGCATCAAGATGAACGGGGGCAAGGTCGGCGGCCTGCCGGCCGAAGTGATGATCAGTGACGACCAGTTCAAGCCGGACATCGGGAAGCAGCTTTTCGAGAAGTTCGTGAAGCGTGACCATGTAGACTTCCTGACCGGAGTCGTCTTCTCGAACGTGCTGCTGGCGGGACTGCCTGAGGCGCTCAGGTCCGAGACCTTCTACATCAGTCCGAACGCGGCGCCTTCTCCGCTTGCGGGCGAGCGCTGCTCTCCCTGGTTCTTCGCAACTGCATGGCCGAACGATGCCTTCCACGAGGCAGCGGGGCAGTATGCGACCAACGAAGGCTACAAGAACGTCTACCTGATCGCGCCGAACTACCAGGCGGGCAAGGACTCCATCGCCGGATTCAAGCGGATGTACAAGGGCACGATCGCCAACGAGGTCTACACCAAACTGGGTCAACTCGACTACTCGGCCGAAATCGCCGCGATCCGAGCCGCCAAACCCGATGTGCTTTATGCCTTCCTTCCGGGAGGCATGGGCATCAACTTCATCAAGCAGTTCGTCGGTGCGGGCATTTCGAAGGACACCCGACTGCTGACGCCGGGCTTCGGGTCCGACCAAGACGTCATCCGCCCGGTGGGCGATGCGATGGCGGGCATTTTCGACACGTCGCACTGGGCGCTGGACCTCGAGAACGAGGCCAATCGCAAGTTTGTCGCGGCCTTTGAGAAGGAGTACGGTCGCCTGGCTTCGGTGTTTGCCGCTCAGGGATACGACGCGGCTCAGCTCATCGACGCAGCCGTACGGGACGTGAAGGGCAATCTGAGCGACAAGCCGGCGCTGCGCCGGGCCCTGCAGAAAGCCAATTTCAAATCCGTCCGGGGCGACTTCAAATTCAACACCAACCAGTTTCCCATCCAGGATTACTACCTGCGCGTCATCACCAAAGACTCGAAGGGACGGCTGGTCAACAAGCGCCTCGGCGACCCGATCCTGAAGAAGCACGGCGACGCCTACGTGCAGGACTGCAAGATGAAGTAGGGTCCAGGAGCCTGAGCATCTTCTCCGTCAGGCTCGGCGCCATGCACGGCATTGCTATGCGCGCGAAGCAACGGTATGTTAGCGCAATGTGTACGTCGACTCGCGTCGCCGACAGTCGCGACACCGAAACGATAGACGCTACACGCCACCTTCAACCAGGACCGATGGAGTCACCAATGCATCCCTACCCGATGAAAGCCCGCTCGACCCTTCTCCTGAGAACGGCAGGCGATTTAGCCGGCAGGCATGTCAGAGGCCGCTGCAGGATCGCGCTGGCCGGCATCGCGATGGGAATGTCATTGAGCGTCGCCGCACCTGTTCTGGCCATGGACACGATCTCCGCGACCCATGCCTTTCCCACCACGATCACGTATACGCAGAGTTTCCTCGAGTTCGTCAGGAAAGCGAACGAGGCGGGCAAGGGGGTGTTCGAAATCAAGGTGCGCGGCGGCCCGGAGGCGATTCCGCAGATGCAGCAGGCCAACGCGGCGCGGGACGGGGTCGTCGACATGGTGAATCTGCCCTGTGCCTTCATGGCAGGCACGGTGCCCGAGTGCGACGTGGTCTCAGCCGCGAACGTGAGCGCGCCGACCGCGCGCGCCAACGGCGGAATGGATCTGCTCGACAAGGCCATGCAGAAGCGCATGGATGCCCACCTGCTCGGCTGGTTCGGCAGCGACCTGCAGTTCCACCTGTGGTCGGTCCGCGAGCCGAAGCTCGATGCCCAGGGGGCGCTCGACGTCTCCGGCTTCAAGGTTCGCGGCAATCCCCTTTACAACGCCTTCTTCACTAATTTCCTGAAAGCTCAGGTGATCAACGTCAATGTTCCCGAGGTCTACACCGCGCTGGAACGCGGCACGATCGAGATCATGGGCTGGCCTGAAATCGGCATCCAGGACGCCAATTGGAATCGTTTCCTCAAGTACCGCATCGACCCCGGCTTCTTCTCCGTCGACGTGATGGTGATCGTGAACAAGAAGAAGTGGGATTCGCTGACACCCAGGACGCGCGAGATCCTCTCCAAGGTCTCGCAGGAATTCGAGGTGGAGAGCATGAAAGCGATGCGCGCACTCGCCGATACGCAAGATGCCGATTTGAGAAAGAAGGGACTCCAGTTCGTCAAGCAATCACCCGAGGCGGGCAGGAAGTTCGTGCAGGCTGCCGTCGACGAGAATCTGAAGCGGATGAAGGAACGGATGCAGAAGTCCGGCTCCGTCGAGGGCTACGACGCGCTGGTTTCCCGGTTCATCACGACCAAGTAGCCCCCATGCCAGGACGCCAGCAGACGGGCTCGTCGTGATGCGTGTCGGGATCCTCGCCATATCGCTGCTCAGGCGGCTCTATCTGCTCGTGCTGCACGGCATGGCCGGCCTGGCGGGATTGATGATGGTCGTGATGATGGTGTCGATCGTTGCAGACGTCGTCCTGCGCAGTCTGGGCGGCCAGAGTTCCGCGCACATCTTCACGTTCAACGAGTACTTCCTGTTTCTCATCCCCTTCCTCGGTGCACCGCTGCTGGTGCGGGAAAAGGGTCACGTCTATGTCGAAGCCCTGCTCATGCAGTTCCCGGATCGGCCCCGAAACCTGATCGTCAAGCTGGTTCTGCTGGTTTGCATCGCGACCTGCCTCGTCCTGGCCTGCTACGCGGCCGGGTTGGCCTACAGCGACTACTCCCGCGGCGAACTCGATGTCCGCTCGTTCGACATGCCTCGCTGGATGCTGATCGCCGTCATGCCGCTCTCGCTCGCGATGATGGGTATCGAGTTCGGTCGATTCCTGGTTCGCGGCGAGAATCCGTACCTGCGCGCCGACAGCCGATCGGTCGCGTACTGACGTGGCCCCGGACAGGCAGCCAGGCCGATAATGGACTGGTACCAGGCGATCGCGCTGCTGTTCTCGATGATCATCGGCATGATGCTGCTGGGCATGCCGGTGGCGATCGCATTCCTCGCCAGCAATCTGGTCGGCGCCTATGTCTTCCTGGGCGGCGAGATCGGGATTCGCCAGATGCTGACCAACGGATTCGGGGCGATGACCAATTTCTCGCTGGTGCCGATTCCGATGTTCCTGCTGATGGGCGAACTCTTTTATCACACCGGTCTCGGCCAACGCATGTTCAACGCGATCGACCAGTTGTTCGGCAATGTCCGCGGAAGACTCGCCTATGTGACGGTGGCCGGCGGTACCGGGTTCGCCGCCCTGTCGGGTTCGAGCATGGGTTCGACGGCATTGCTCGGATCGCTGATGGTGCCGGAGATGATGCGTCGCGGCTACAACAAGTATCTGTCCATCGGACCGATCCTGGGAACTGGAGGCCTCGCGGTGATCATCCCGCCGAGTGCGCTGGCCGTACTGCTGGCTACGCTCGGCCGTACCGACGTCGCGGCCCTGCTGATCGCCGGAATCGTCCCCGGGCTGATTCTCGCCTTCATGTACTTCGCCTTGATCGCCGCCTGGACCACGCTGGACCCCTCGGCGGCGCCCGGATATGCGGTGCAGCCCGCCAGCGCCGCGCAGAAGACTCGCCTGGTCCTGCGGGACATCGTGCCGATGACCGGCGCGATCGTTTTCACGGTCGGCGTGATGGTCTACGGCCTGGCCACACCGACGGAAGCGGCTGCCATCGGATGCGTCACCGTCCTGGTGCTTGCGTTCGGATATCGCTCCCTGACCTTCAAGGCCCTTCGCGCTTCCGTCGCGGGCTCGCTTCGGGTCACCGTCATGGCGTTTCTCATCATTTTCGGCAGTGCGACGTTCAGCCAGATTCTCGCCTTCTCGGGTGCATCGAGCGGGCTGATCGCATGGGCGACGGGCTTCGATGCCTCACCCATGGTGATGCTGCTGCTGATGATGCTCGTGCTGCTGTTCCTGGGATGCTTCATGGACCAGCTGTCGATGATGCTGCTGACCGCTCCGATCTATTTCCCGCTCGCCGCGTCGCTGGGCTTCGATCTGACCTGGTTCGCCTTGCTAATGCTGCTGACACTGGAGATCGGCTTCACGACCCCCCCGTTCGGACTGCTGCTGTTCGTCATGAAAGGGGTGGCGCCCCCGGGTACGACCATGCGGGATATCTATCTGGCCGCAACCCCGTTCATCCTGTGCGTGTTCGTACTGATCGGCCTGATCATCCTGTTCCCGCCGCTGGCCACCTGGTTGCCAGCCGCAGTGAAGTGATCCGAT
>JBBRJB010000082.1:0-8340 GCA_038220085.1 Burkholderiales bacterium | reverse complement strand
ACGCCGGCGTATAGACGAACGCGAACGGCACCAGGGCCTTGCCCATCGAGAGCCTGAACGCGGTCATGCCGGTTCGCATCGGCTCGCTGCGGGCGATGCCTGCTGCCGCGAACGCCGCCAGCGCCACCGGCGGGGTCACGTCGGCCAGCACGCCGAAATAAAAGACAAAGAAATGCGTGGCCAGTTGCGGTACGCCGAGTTGCTCCAGCGCCGGCGCGACGATCGCTGCCAGGATGATGTACGTCGGCGTGGTCGGCACCCCGGAGCCCATCACGATGCAGGCGGCGGCGGTGAAGAACAGGCCGAACAGGATCGTCACCTGCTTCAGATCGAACCACTGGAACACATCGACCGCGATGATCGCCTGGGCCGCGATGCCCGAGAGGTCCAGCACCCAGGCGGAAAACTTGAAGCCCATGCCGGTCAAGGTCGTGATGCCCAGTACGAAGCCGACGCAGGCGCAGGCCGCACCGATGCTCAGCGCCGATTTCGCCCCCATCTCGAAGCCCTTCACCAGCGCCCGCGGCCCGATCGCCAATCCGGTCATCCGCCGGCCGTAGGCGCCCAGCAGGCGTGGGATCCATGAGCCCACCACGGTCAGAGTGATGCCCCAGAAGGCGGCCAGGAACGGCGTGTACTGCATCAGCAGCAGCGTCACCATCACGATCAGCGGGATGAACAGGTGCCACGAGGTCTTGAGCACCAGCGCCAGCGACGGAATCTCCGAGGCGGCCATGCCGGAGAGCTTCAGCCGCCGTGCCTCCAGGTGAACCATGTAGAGAATGGCGAAGTAGTGCAGCGCCGCCGGGATGATCGCCACCAGGATCAACTGGTTGTACGGGATGCCGAGGGTCTCGGCCATGATGAAAGCCGCGGCCCCCATGATCGGCGGCGTAACCTGTCCGCCGCAGGAAGCAGAGGCTTCGACGCCACCGGCGAAGCGGGGAGAAAACCCGACCTTCTTCATCAGCGGGATGGTCATCACGCCGGTGGTGACCGTGTT
The DNA here is from genome assembly GCA_038220085.1 of Burkholderiales bacterium. Lineage (GTDB taxonomy): Bacteria > Pseudomonadota > Gammaproteobacteria > Burkholderiales > Burkholderiaceae_E > Lautropia. Next base: position 7,337 of record JBBRJB010000082.1, on the reverse strand, counting down.
CGCGATCGGCGAACCGGAGATCATGCCGAACAGTCCGGACGACACGACGCTGACTTTCGCCGGGCCACCGGCGAAGCGCCCCGCGGCGATGGTTGCGAGGTTGACGAACAACTGGCCGAGCCCGGTGAGTTGCGCCATGATGCCGAACAGCACGAAGTGAAAGACGAACGTCGCCACCACGCCCACCGGTATACCGTAGATGCCCTCCGTGCCCTTGTACAGATGGGCCACCACCCGGGGTACGCTGTAACCGCGGTGTCCCAGCCCTCCGGGCAGGTAGGGGCCGAAGATGCCGTAGAGGACGGTGGCGATCGCCAGCAGCGGCAGGAAAAGGCCCATCGTCCGGCGGGTCGCTTCGATCACCATCGCGATGGCGATCACCCCGACCATCAGGTCGATCGGTGTGTGGTCGCCGGGCCGTTCCAGAAATATGGAGTCGAAGAACACCAGCAGGTAGAGTGAAAAGCCCGAGGCCAGCGCGGCGAAGATCCAGTCACGGATCGGAATATGGAGACGGCTGCCGTCGTAGGCCCTCAGCGGCAGGGAGAGCCCCGCAATGGCCAGCAGCACGATGATGAAGATCGCCTGTGCGCTTGCCGGTATCGGATCGGAGATCGACGAAAGCAGGCTGAAGCCGAGCAGCAGGTAGAAAACAACCAGGCCGATCGCGGTGATCCACTCCCACGGGCCCGGCAGCCGGCGCTGGCGTGGAAAAACGAGAAAGCACAGGCCGAGCACCACGGTCAGGTGAATCGCCCGGTGCGCGATCTCGTTTTGCAGGCCGAACCCGGCCGTGTAGTAGTGCCACGCCGACAGCCCGACCGAGAGGACCGTGACGATGGCCGCCGATACGCCGGCCAGGCTCCGGAAGCTCGATTCCGGATCGAACTGCGCGATCAGCCGGTCGACTTCGGATTGAGCCGCGCTCATGATCTGGCGTCAGCGTGAACCGCAGTTCTGCGCATGCATCTCGATCGAGTGGCGGCTCAAGCTCCCCAGTGGCAGCGCCGGTCGCTCGCCCACCACGATGCGCATCTCCTGCGCCGGCAGCGGCAGCACCACCAGCGGGTGAACGATGCGATCGAGTCGCAGGCGCCAGCCCTCGCCGTCACGTGCGAGCGACTCACCCGGGCCGGCGGTATGCGGCAGCCCGTAACCGTCGCCCTCGAAGCGTTCCTCCACCAGGTGGGCCCGCCACTGGCCGGAGTCGGCACGCCAGACATAGTGGTCGGAGACCGGCGTGCCGAGCACCGAGTGCGTGAAGGCGATCCGGGCAGCGGGCAAGTCCGGGTCGAGCGGCAGGCGCGTCAGTTCGCGGCCAGTGCGATGCTCGGCCAGAACCAGTTCGCACATCGGTGGCGCCGGCGAGGCGGGTGCCGCACCGCCGATCACCAGCGTGCACGCCGCCACGGCGGTGCGCCGCCCGAGACTCACTTGACCAGGCCCTTTTCCTTGAAGTACTTCAGCGCACCCGGATGGATCGGCGCGGTGCCAACGGCGGTGGCCGTCGCGGGGCCGATGTTCTTTCCCTGTACGTGCACCTGGCCCATGATGGCGACGTTCTCGTACAGCGCCTTGGTGACCTCGTAGGCCACGTTCTCGGCGACGCCGTCATGGGTGCTCCATATGGCCATCACGGCCAGCGTGTCGACCGCCTCGGTCTGGCCCTTGTAGCTGTTGGCCGGCAACTGCACCTTGGTGTAGTACGGCTGCTGCTTCTGCAGTTCCTCGATCTCGGGGCCGGCCAGCGGCACGACCTTGAGCGAGTGGCCTTGCGCGAAGTCGGTTACCGCGGCGGTGGGCACGCCGGCGGTGATCAGCGTCGCATCGAGATTGCCGTCCTTGATCTTGTCGACCGCCTGGGTGAACGACGACAGGTCTTCCTTGACGTCGGTCCGGGCCATGCCGTTCACCTTGAGCAGGTCGGTCAGCAACTGGTACTGCCCCGAACCGGGCGATCCCGACGAGATGCTCTTGCCTTTCAGGTCCTTGATGCTGTTGATGCCGGAATCGCCGCGGGTGATCAGCTGCACCGTCTCGGGGTAGAGCGCACCGAGAGCGCGCACGTTCTTGAGCGCAGCGTCCTTGAACTGGCCCTTGCCGTGATACGCGGCGTCGAGAATATCGGCGGCGACGAACGCGGATTCGATTTCCTTGTTGCCGAGCAACTTGACGTTGGCCACCGAGGCGCCGGCGGATTCGGCGGTCGCGCTGATCTTCTTGCCGTCGACCACCGCCTTGTTCGAGATCAGCTGGGCCAGCATGCCGCCCAGTGGATAGTAAGTGCCCCCGGTGCCCCCGGTAGCGATACCGAAGAACAATCGCTGCTGAGCGACTGCGGCGCCGGCCAGCGTGCCCGCGGCGATCAGCGTTACAAGGAACTTCCAGTTCAGTTTCATCAATTCAGCCTCCTTAAGTCGGATCCGGCCGACGATAGCGTAATTGGCTGGTGCAGTCCATTGAGGCATGCCCCACTGGCGAAAGTCCTTGCCGGCGGCGCGGGCTGGCGTAGTGCCGGGGAGCTTCGGCGACAATCAGCCCCATGTCCAGAATGACTCATCGCCATGTCCCGGCATGACGTGATCGTCATCGGTGCCGGTGTGATCGGCGCCTCGGTCGCCTTTCACCTGGCTGCGCTGGGTGCCGGGCGAGTCGTCGTACTCGAGCGGACGCAGATCGCCGCCGGCACCACGGCGCAATCGAGCGGAATACTGCGAACCCATTACTCCGTCGCGGAGAACGTCGAACTGGCGCGACTCTCGTGGGGCGTGTTCGAGCGTTTCGCCGATTACGTCGGCGACGAGGACGCCTCTGCCGGCCTGGTCAAGTGCGGGTACCTGATCGCCTCACCGGAAGGCCCTCGGCTCGAGGCGCTGCGCGTATCGTTGGCGGCGCAGGAGGCGATGGGAATTCCGCTGCATCGGCTCAGTGCCGCCGATGCCGCGCAGCGCCTGCCGATCTGCCGCTTCGACGATGCGGCCCTGATCGGGTTTGAACCCGAAGCGGGCTTCGCCGACGCCTACCTGGTGGCTACCGGGTTTGCCCGTGCGGCACGCCGGCTTGGCGTGAAGATCATCGAAGGCGTCGACGTGCAGATGCTGTTGCGCGAGCAGGGCCAGGTGGTCGGCGTCGATACGTCACAGGGAAGGTTCAGTGCGCCGCTCGTGATCAGTGCCCAGAACATCTGGGCCCGGGATGTCGAGCGCTGGACCGGCGTCCCGACCCCGGTTGTTGCGGAGCGTCATACCGTGCTCGCGCTGCAGGGGCCGCAGCCCTACGGTTTCGCGATGCCGGTCTACAAGGACCTGGGTTCGCCCGGCATGCTCTACTGCCGCAGTTACGGTGGCACGCAGATGCTGGTCAGTGAAGGCATTGCCGGCGAGGTCCTGGCGCATCCCGACAACGAGCATGGCGAGGTGGCCATGGACTACGTGGCCGAACTCGGGGAGCAGGTGGCCGGGCGCTTTCCTTCGTTCGAGACGGCGGGTCTGGCGTCGTCATGGACCGGCGTCTACGACGTGACACCCGATTGGAATCCGGTGCTTGGCCGGTTGCAGGATGTGCCGGGGCTGATCGTTGCCTATGGGTTCTCCGGCCACGGCTTCAAGCTCTCTCCCGCGGTAGGCCGGGTGCTGGCGCAGGAGGCTCTCGGGCTGCCGCTGGACGTGCCGCTGACGCCCTACCGTCACGAGCGCTTTCGCGAGGGGCGACTGCTGGTCGGCCGTTACGGATCGGGTGCGGTTTCCTGACGGCAAACGACAACGCCGCCTGACGGCGGCGTTGATTTGACGGCCTGCGGGCCGAATCAGGGTTTGAAGGTGTACCCCGGCCCGATCTCGGAATCCGAAGGGATCGGCGGGAGGTCGGCGAACAACTCCGGCTTCTCCTTCATGACCTTCAGCATGTGTTTCGGTTCGATGTGCTTGTTGACGTCGAAGGTCGATTTCAGGATACCCAGCCGGTTGAGCCGTTCCTGTGCCGACCACAGGGCGCGATAGTTATTGGCCGACAGCCGGCGATCCGCCTGCTGGATGTTGAACTGCATCGCCGCTTCGGCGACTTCCGGCTTGAGGCCGGGGATCCAGCGCGTGGCGACCTGGGCCGCCTGCTTGGGATTCTTTCGCATCCAGTTGTCGGCTTCGGAAACGGCGGCCAGGAACTTCTCGATGGTTTCGCCGTTCTTTTCCACCCAGTCGCGCTTCGCGACATTGAAGCCGAGGTAGGAGATGACATCACCGCCGCGGATCACTTCGATCGCGCCGGGCACGTCCTTGAGTGCGACGATCGGCCAGGGATCCCAGCCGGAGAAAGCGTCAATGCCCTTGGACAGCAAGGCCACGGTCATGTCGGGCGGCGGCGTATTGACCAGGGTGACATCCGCCGGGGTGAGCCCTCCCTTCTCTAGCAAGGCGAGGACATAGAGGTGGTTGATCGTGCCGAAGGATGCGGCGATTTTCTTGCCCTTTAGGCTGGCCAGATCGCCTTTCTTGATGCCGGAATCCTCGCGGGCGATCAGTGCCATGGTGGCGTCGGAGCCGAGCTTGGTGGCATTGCCGCTGTAATTGCCCAGCGCGACCAGGTCCATGCCGCGCAGTACCGCGCCGATCATCGGCACACCCACCTGCACGATGTCGCTCTCGCCCGCCTGCAGGGCATTGAGCGCGTCGACCCCGGTAGCGTAGGGACGGGCCACGGTCACGTCGAGCCCGTTCTTCTCAAAGAAACCGCGCTCCAGCGCGATCGGCAGCCCGACCTGGTCGATTCCCGTGACCATGCCGGCCTTCATCTTGGTCAGCGTCTGGGCCTGGACCGCGCCACCCAGCGCCAGGGCGGACAGCCCGAGCGCTATCACGGGCACGACCGCCGCCGTGCGCCACCGTTTCATCACCTGCCTCAGCTTCATCGTCGTCATCCTCATTGTCAACCTCCTTTCGGTAGAGGTTCCACCCGCTTGACCCAGTATGGCCGGGCGACAGCGCTCAGATCCTCCGTTCTCACTCCACGCAGTTCTATCGATGCGTCCTGGGTGCCGGAGACTCTACCGTGCTGCTGGAACACCAGGACATGGAAGCGCTCGGGCGTGAATCGCAGGGTGACCAGCACGTTGACCCGGCCCTGCGCGTTCGATTCGAAATCACCGGTGACCTTGCCGGGTGCCGCCAGCCTGAGCCAGCCATGCCACAGCATCAGACCGGCGACGACGCCGATCACGATGCGGCCGCGGGTGGAAGTCAGTGCGTCGCGGACCAGACCCATATCAGGCCGCCGTCAAGCCGACCGCACCAGTTGCAGGACCTGGGCCGACAGGGCCTTGAAGTCCTGATCCTCGATCAGCTCGTTCCAGTGGCGCGGGCGCGTCAGGGGGATCGGGACGTCGCTCAACACCTTGCCTTTGGACAGCACAACCACCCGGTTGGCGAGGAAGACTGCTTCGGCCACGTCGTGGGTGATGAAGAGCACGGTGGGCCGGCGGTCCTGCCAGATGCGGGTGAGTTCTTCCTGCAGCGTCATCCGGGTCTGCGCATCGACGCTGGCGAACGGCTCGTCCATCAGCAGCACGTCCGGCTCATTGGCCAGTGCCCGCACCACGCCCACCCGCTGCTGCATGCCACCCGACAGTTCGTTGGGGTAACGTTCGGCGGCATGCGACAGGCCCGCCAGTTCCAGGTACTCCCGGGCGATGTCGTGGCGCTTCGGCTTGGGTATGCCGCGCATCTTCGGACCGAAGGCGACATTGTCGAGCACCGTGCGCCAGGGAAAGAGGGCGAACGACTGGAACACGACGCCGCGATCCGGTCCCGGACCGCTGACCGCGCGCCCGTCCACCAGGATTTCGCCGCCGGACGACGGCAGGAACCCGGCGATCATGTTGAGCATCGTCGTCTTGCCGCAGCCCGAGGGCCCGACCACCGAGACAAAATCGCCGGCCTCTACAGTAAGGGAGATGTCCCGGATGGCGGTCACTTGCGAGCCGGCGAAGGGATCGAAGTAGGTCTTCTCGAGATTTCTGATCGTAAGGCTTTTCACCGTGTCACCAATCCCCACCGTTGGCCGGTAGCCCGCTCGATCGGCGCCAGTACCCAGGCATCGACGATGTACCAGAGGATGCCGAGCACGATCATGCCCAGCATGATTTCCACGACCGAGCCGGCCCGGCGCGCGTCGAACATGAGAAACCCGATGCCGCTCGTGCCGACGATCATCTCGGCCGCGATCAATGCGCGCCAGCCGTATCCGAGCCCGTTGCGCAAGCCGGTGACGATATTGGGCAGGGCCCCTGGCAGCACGACTTCCCACAGCATCTGCGGCCGCGATGCACCGAGACTTTGCGCGGCGCGGTGCAGTTCCTGCGGCACCGAACGCACGCCGAGGACGGTATTGAGCACAACCGGGAACAGGACGGTGTAGACGATGACGAAGGTCATGGTGGTCAGGCCGAAGCCGAACCAGATCAGCAGGATCGGCAGCCAGGCGATGTCTCCGATCGCTTGGAAGAACAGCAGCACCGGCCACAGCAGCTTGTGGGCGCGGTCGCTGAGGCCCACCAGCAGGCCGAGAGGAATGCCGATCGCCATCCCGACGGCAGTACCGGCAGCCAGCCGTATCACGCTGTCCTCCAGGTAGGCCGGCAGGATGCCGTTGTACATCAGTTTGCCGAACGAGCGGACCACTTCCATCGGGCCTGGGAAGAAGACCCGCGGGAAAATGCCTGACTCCGCGACGATGGCCCACAAGGCAACCACCGGCACGAAGGGAACCAGCGCGGCGAGCACCGGCCAGCGGGCGGTCCAGCGCACATAGCCGCCCCACAGTCGCAGCAACGGCCCAGGGCCTCTCGAGGCGGGCCGGGAAGGGTGCGTGGCCGCGTTGGCCGGGACCTCGCTCATGCGCGTCTCACCAGTCCCCAGCGTTCGATGGTCGCGCGTTCCAGCGGCGCGAGCATGAGCCGGTCGATCAGCAGCCAGAGGACGCCGATGACGATCATGCCCAGCACGATCACTTCGGTGCGGTAGAAATCGCGGGCGACGAACAGCATGTAGCCGAGCCCGACGTTGGTCGCGATCATCTCGGCGGCTATCAGGCCCCGCCAGGCGAAGCCGAGTCCGGTGCGGATGCCGGTCACGATGTTCGGCAACGCGCCAGGGAGCAGCACTTCCATGAAGATCTGCCGACGGCCCGCACCGAGCGATGCCGCAGCATTCCTCAGCGGCATCGGAATGCTGGAGACGCCGAGCAGGGTGTTGTAGGCCACGACGAAGAATACGGCGTTGAAGATCACGAAGGTGATGGCGCCGAAGCCGTAGCCGAACCACAAGGTGGCGATCGGGATCCAGGCG
>JBBRJB010000081.1:0-8367 GCA_038220085.1 Burkholderiales bacterium | reverse complement strand
GCCGCGTCACTGTCGGTGAGTGGCTGCAACGACGGCGAGTCCATGTCGTCGAACTGATCATGGTTGACGGCCCAGAAGAACGCGAAGCCGCCGGCGACCACCAGCAGCAGCGTGATCGGTATCAGGACGAGCAGTACGGTCATGCGTATCCGGCCCCGGCGGAACGTCCGCGGTCGGACCGTCCGATGCGCATCGCGTTGAGTACCACCAGCAGCGAGCTGAGCGACATGCCGATGGCAGCCAGCCAGGGCGGAACGAAGCCCAGCGCCGCCAGCGGCACGGCCGCGAGGTTGTAGGCGATGGCCCAGCGCTGGTTCTGGCGCAGCACTACGCAGGTGTGGCGCACCAGCGCGCAGGCGCCGGCCAGGGCCGGGAGGCTCTCGCCGGCGAGTACGATGTCGCTGCTCGCCTGGGCGATATCGGCGCCGCTGGCCATCGCAATGGCGACGTCGGCGCCGGCGAGGATCGGCGCGTCATTGACACCGTCGCCCACCACGACGACGCGAGCGCCCTCGCTGCGCAATTGGGCCAGCCGCGCGAGCTTGTCCTGCGGCAGTTGCCGGGCCCGCCAGGTGGCGACACCGAGCGCGAGCGCGACATCAGCGACCCGCTGCGGCGCGTCACCGCTCAGGATCTCGACCTGCAGGCCAAGGGCGCCAAGGGCGTCGATCGCCTGGCGGGCGTCGGGGCGCAACTGCTCGCCGAGGTGGAACGCGGCGATCGGGCCCTGCTCGCCCGCCAGCACGACCGCGCCGGCAATGTCGTCGGCAACGTCGTCGGCAACGTCGTCGGCAATGTCGTCGGCAATGTCGTCGGCGATAGCGTCGGGAACCGCGGGCACGGGGGCGACCCCGACGCTGTACCCCGTGGCATCCCGCGAGCCGAGCGCGAAATCCGGCCGACCCAGTCGCAGCAGCCGGCCATCGATCATCGCCTCCATCCCGGCGCCGGCATGGGCCACGGGGTGATCGGCCACGAGTGGTGCGCCGCCATCTTCGCCTCGCGCGGCGTCGTTCGATACGCCGGCGGCGGCGACGATCGCCTGCGAGGCCGGATGACGGCTCTCGCGCGCCAGCGCCGCTGCAACGCGCAGGACGCCGGTTTCGGTGCAGCCGGCGCCAAGGACCTCCACGCGCTCCACGCGCAGCCGGCGATCGGTGAGCGTGCCGGTCTTGTCGAAGACGACGTGGCTTGCACCGGCCAGCGTCTCGATCGCATCCGGCTTCACGACGAGCACGCCGCGGCGAGCCAGCACCGCCAGCGAACGGGTCAAGGCCGCCGGAACCGCCAGCGCGAACGCGCACGGGCACGACACCACCAGGACCGCGATCGACGCATCGAAGGCGCGGGCCGGATCGACGACGCTCCAGATCGCCGCGGTCAACCCCGTCAACGCGAGGATGCGGGCGACGAACAGTCCGGCGACACGCTCGCCGGTCTGCGCCAGCCGGGGCCGCGCCACCTGCGCCCGGGTGACCAGGGCCACGATCGCTGCCAGTGCGGTGTCCGCACCCACCCGATCGACACGGATCTCGGCCGGACCTTCGGTGACCAGGCTGCCCGCCACCAGAGGATCGCCGCGACGTTTGACGACCGGCGCGGATTCGCCGCTCAGAAGCGATTCGTCGACCAGGCAACGCCCGCTTTCCAACGTGCCGTCGGCGGGCACCGCGTCTCCGGCTGAAACATTCACCCGGGCGCCCGGGGTGAGGTCGATCGCCGCCACGCGCTCCAACGTGCCGTCCGGTCGCCGGCGATCTGCGAAGGCCGGCGTCAGGCGTGCGATGGCATCGGTCAGGTCCCCGGCACGGTGCCGCGCCCGCATCTCCACATGGCGACCGCACAGCAGGAAGAAAACGAACATGCTGACCGAATCGAAGTAGACCTCGGCACCACCACGCACTGCGACGAACAGGCTGGCCGCGTAAATCATCGCCACGGCGAGTGCCACCGGCACGTCCATCCCCATGCGCCCGGCCCGCAGTGACCGGACGGCGCCGGCAAAGAACGGTTGGGCCGAATACAGCACCACCGGCGTCGCCACCAGGAAGCCCAGCCAGCGGAACAGACTGCGGGTGGCGTCGTCCATCGGATCGACCGCGCCGAAGTACAGGACACTCGCATACATCATCGACTGCATCGCGCCGAAACCCGCCACCAGCAACCGCTTGAGCGCCTCGCGCGACTCGCGCTTGCGCGCATCGTCGAGCGCCGATCGGTCGAGCGGCAGCGGCCGGTAGCCCGCCCGTGACAGTGTCTGCAGCACCTGGGACAGCCCGGTGCGGCGCGGATCGAAGACAACGCGGGCGCGCTGCGCCGTCGCATTGACCTGAACCGTGCTGACGCCCGCAACCGAGCCGAGCGCGCGCTCGATGAGCAAGACGCAGGCCGCGCAGCGCACACCGTCCACGAGCAGCATGACCTCGTTCAGGCCCTCTCCCACCGGCCTGAGCACATGGCGCTGCAGACTGGCGGCCGACCAGCCGGCGCCCGCATCGTAGGCCTGGCCGGGCGAGGCAGGGGCTGTGGCCGCGGGCAGCGCGATGGCGCGCAATCGGTAATAGTCGCCCAGGCCCAACTGCTCGATCCACAGCGCCGCCGCACGGCAGCCGTTGCAGCACATCGGCCGCTCCAGACCGGCCACCAGGGCCACGCACCCGCCTTGCGGCGGCATCGGTTCGCCACAGTGCCAGCAGGCTTCAGCAAGAGCGCTCATCGAGGGGTGTCGGCCGGCATCCGCTTGACCGGCATCTTCAGGATGACGTCGCCTCCGGCCGAGGGCGACTGGTCCGGATGGCGCATCGCGAGCACGATCATCAGTACACAGCCGGCGAGCGACGCGACGAAAAGGGCCACGCCCAGCCAGACAACCGGCTGGCGCCAGGGACCCTGCGACCGCTTCAGCCCGCCCGCCGGGTTCTCGTGGCGCCCGGGATCATCGGGCCGCATTCGAAGGATTCGCGCCATGGAGCCAGGCTGCGATCAGCTTGACATCGTCTTCGCCGAGACGATCACGCCACGCCGGCATCACGCCGCCGCGGCCATTGCGGATGGTCTGCTCGACTTCCGCGACGGAGTCGCCATACAGCCAGATCTTGTCGGTGAGATTGGGCGCACCAAGGGCAGGGTTGCCCTTGCCGGCCGGTCCGTGACAGGCCGCGCACGGCTGGAACAAAGGCTTGCCAAGAGCGGCCTTGAGCGCATCGCGCGTGTCCCCCGACAGGCTCAGCACGTAGTGCGCGACCTTGGAGATGCCGGCTTCGCCGAGGGTCGAACCGAATTCGGGCATCGCCCCCTGGCGCCCCTCCAGGATAGTCGTCATGACGGTCTCGGGATCGCCGCCATAGATCCAGTCGTTGTCGAGCAGGTTCGGCGCGCCGAGCGCCTTGATGCCTTGGGCCTTGCTGCCGTGGCAGGCCGAGCAGTTGTCCACAAAGAGCCGCCTGCCGGCGCGCATCGCATCCGTATCGGCGGCGAGTTGCTTGACCGTCATGCTCCGCGAGCGTTCCTGCGGCGAGGCCGGCAATGCGTGGTTGCGGGCCTGTTGTTTCTCGAGGGCCTCGGTGGAGGTCCAATTGAGGATCCCCCGATAGTTGCCCAGCCCCGGAAAGAGGAACACATACAACGCGGCCACGAAGAACGCGCCGAACGACACCACCAGCCACCAGCGTGGCAGGTCTCGTACACCCTCGCGCAGGACCCCGTGCGCCCAGACGTGGGTGGTGGTGTTGTCGGGCTCGGTGGGGATCTTGACCCAGGGCGCCCAGCAGAGCAGCAGGAAGCTGATGCCGACCGTCAGCACCGCCAGGACGATGACCCAGGTGGACCAGAACGTGCTCATTTCCCGCGCTCCCGATCGCGCTCATCCAGATCCTCCATCGGCATCTCCGCCAGACGGTCGAAATCGCGCCGGTGGCGCGGGCGCCACGCCCATATCCAGATACCGATGAAGACCACCAGCAGCACGACCGTGACGACGCCGGCGAGGTTCCCCCAGAACGCGCTCATCACTTGCCCTCCGGCGCCGACGCCGCGGCGTCGTGATGTACGCCAAGTCCCTGAAGATAGGCGACCAGTGCGTTCATGCCGGTCTTCCGGGCCAGCATGTCCGGCGCCGCGGCGATCTCTTCGTCGGTGTACGGGTCACCCAGGCGGCGCAGGGCGCGCATCCGATCCTGGATGTCGGACGGGTCGATCGATTCGGTCAGAAGCCAGGGGTAGCCGGGCATGTTCGATTCCGGCACCACGTGCCGGGGGTTCTCCAGGTGAATGCGGTGCCACTGGTTGGAGTACTTGCCGCCGACTCGGGCCAGGTCGGGTCCGGTGCGCTTGGAACCCCACTGGAACGGCCGGTCATACACCGACTCACCAGCGACGGAATGCGGTCCGTAGCGCTGGGTCTCGAAGCCTTGCGTGCGGATCATCTGCGAGTGGCACCCGTAGCACCCCTCGCGCACGTAGATGTCCCGCCCGGCCAGGCGCAACGGGTCATAGGGAACAACCCCCGGCGCCGGTTTGATGGCGCTGGCGTTGGCAAACAAGGGAGTGATCTCCGCCAACCCGCCCATCGACACCATGGCGGCGATCAGCACCGCCAGCAGGCCGGCATGCTTCTCGATCTTTTCGAAATGCTGATACTTCAATCCCATCCCTCGCTCCGCTTCAGGTTGCCGCCGGCAGCGGCGCCGGACGCTGGTGAGGAAAGGGCTCCGGAATCGGCACGACGATCGGCACGATCAGGCGCTTGCGCGCATCGCCGGCCGTATGCCAGAGGTTCCAGGCCATCACGACCATGCCGCCGAGCACCATCAGGCCACCGACGAATCGGATCACGTAGTAAGGACCGATCGCCACCAGGCTGTCGATGAAGGGGTAAGTCAGCGAACCGTCCGGCTCCGTCGCGCGCCACATCAGCGCTTCGGTCACGCCCGCGGCCCACATCGCCAGGATGTAGAGCACAAGGCCGCTGGTGTGCATCCAGAAGTGCAGTTCCATGGCGGCCCGGGAATGCATCTGCGGCACCCCCAGTGCACGCGGCGCCATCGCGTAAAGCGAGCCGATGGTGATCATCGCAACCCACCCGATCGCCCCCGAGTGGACGTGGGCCACCGTCCAGTCCGTGTAGTGCGACAGCGAATTCACGGACTTGATCGCCAGCATCGAACCTTCAAAGGTGGACGCGGCGTAGAAGACGATCGACAGCACCATGAACTTGGCCGCCGGATCGGTGCGCAGACGATGCCAGGACCCGTTGAAGGTGAGTAACCCGTTGAACGCCGTACCGAGGCTGGGCATCAGCAGGATCAGCGAGAAGACCATGCCGACCGACTGCACCCAGTCCGGCAGCGCCGTGTACATCAGATGGTGCGAACCGGCCCACATGTAGACCGAGATCAGTGCCCAGAAGTTCACGATCGAGAAGCGATAGCTCCAGAGCGGCTGCTGCGCCTGACGCGGCACGAAGTAAAACATCATGCCGAGGAAGCCGGCGGTGAGTACGAAGGCCACGGCATTGTGACCGTACCACCATTGCACCATGGCATCGACCACACCGGAGTAGATCGGGTACGACTTGGTCAGCGAAACCGGCAGCGCCAGGTTGTTGACGATGTGCAGCAGCGCAACGGCGATGATCAGGGCCGCGTAATACCAGTTGGCGACGTAGATGTGCTGAATGCGCCGCCGCGCAATGGTGCCGAAGAACACGATGCCGAAGCTCACCCAGACAACGGTTATCAGGATGTCGATGAACCACTCCGGTTCGGCGTACTCCTTGCTCTGAGTCAGGCCGAACGGCATCGTCGACATGGCCAGCACGATCACCAGCTGCCAGCCCCAGAAAGTGAACGTGGCCAGCCGTCCGAATGCAAGGCGGGTGTGGCCGGTGCGCTGGACCACGTAGTAGCAGGTCCCCATCAGGGCCGTGACGCCGAAGCCGAAGATGATGCCGAAGGTGTGGTTGGGCCGGATGCGACTGAACGTCAGCCAGGGAACATCGAAATTCAATGCCGGCCAGGCGAGTTGCGCGGCGGCGTAGACGCCGACCGACATTGCCACGATGCCCCAGATGGCCGCCGCCAGAAGGAACGAGCGGACGATATTGTCGTTGTAGGTTTCGGCCTGGGGCAACGGTGCTTTCCCGATCCTGTCAATGCGAGCCGGGGGTATTGACCATGGCGTCCACCGTCACTGCGGCGGGCGCTTTCCCCCGAGCCAGAAAAGTAGCAGGCCCGAAAACGCCGTCAGTTGACCTGGGTCAAGGAATTATCAATGCAACGCCGACGAGGGCGCCCAAACGACAAACGCGCCCGAAGGCGCGTCTGTCAAGATTGCGGTGACGGGGCCGAGGCCCCCGGCGTCACTGTCCTTCGAGGAAGCTCTTCAGCTTGTCCGCACGGCTCGGGTGGCGCAGCTTGCGCAGTGCCTTGGCCTCGATCTGGCGGATCCGCTCGCGCGTCACGTCGAACTGCTTGCCGACCTCTTCCAGCGTATGGTCGGTGCTCATTTCGACGCCAAAGCGCATGCGCAGCACCTTCGCTTCGCGCGGGGTCAGCGAGTCCAGCACTTCCTTCACCACGTCGCGCATCGAGTCATGCAGCGCGGCGTCCGACGGTGCGAGCGTGGTGGTGTCCTCGATGAAATCGCCCAGGTGCGAATCGTCGTCGTCGCCGATCGGCGTTTCCATCGAGATCGGCTCTTTGGCGATCTTCAGGATCTTGCGGATCTTGTCCTCCGGCATCTCCATCTTCTCGGACAAGGTTGCCGGATCCGGCTCCTGACCGGTTTCCTGCAGGATCTGCCGGCTGATCCGGTTCATCTTGTTGATCGTCTCGATCATATGGACCGGGATCCGGATCGTCCGCGCCTGGTCGGCGATCGAACGGGTGATCGCCTGTCTTATCCACCAGGTCGCATAGGTGGAGAACTTGTAGCCGCGCCGGTACTCGAACTTGTCCACCGCCTTCATCAGGCCGACGTTGCCCTCCTGGATCAGGTCGAGGAACTGCAGCCCGCGGTTGGTGTACTTCTTGGCAATCGAGATCACCAGCCGCAGGTTCGCCTCGGTCATCTCCCGCTTGGCCTTGCGCGCCTTCATCTCGCCCATTGCCATGCGCTTGTTGATGTCCTTCAGGTCCGGCAGCGGCAACACCACGCGGGCCTGCAGGTCGATCAGCTTCTGCTGCAGGTCCTGGATGTCCGGCACGCTGCGCGAGAGCACATCCACGTAGGACGGATTGGGAGCGAGCTCCTTCTCCACCCAGCTCAGGTTGGTCTCGTTGCCGGGGAAGGTGCGGATGAAGTGCCCCCGATCCATGCCGACGCGGTTCACGCAGATGTCGAGAATGGAGCGCTCAAGGGTACGCACCTCATCGACCTGGGCGCGCAGCATGTCGCACAGCTTCTCCACCATCTTGGCGGTGAAGCGGATCGCCATCAGCTGGTCCTGCACCTCGCCCTGGGCCTTGAGATAGCCCTTGGACTTGTAGCCTTCCCTCTCATAGGCCTGGCGCATTTTCTCGAACCAGTGCGTGATCTGGTCGAATCGGGCCAATGCCGCCTGCTTGAGCTCCTCGAGCTTGGCGTTGTTCATCGCCGCGACGGCCTCTTCGTCGTCATCGTCGATGTCGGCATCGTCACGCGACGGGCCGAAGGAAATCTCCTCGTCGGCCGCCATGTCGATCAGCCCGTCGACGACCTCGTCCACCCGCGCCTGCTTGGCACGAATGCGGTCCGACTGCAGCAGGATTTCGGCGATGGTGGTCGGGCAGGCCGAAATCGCCTGCATCATGTCCTTGAGGCCTTCCTCGATCTTCTTCGCGATGACGATCTCGCCCTCGCGGGTCAGCAGTTCGACCGAGCCCATCTCGCGCATGTACATGCGCACCGGATCGGTGGTCCTGCCGAACTCGGAATCGACCGTGGACAACGCGGCTTCGGCCTCTTCTTCCGTGTCGTCGTCCGAAGAGGTCACGGTCCGGTCGGCCATCAGCAGGGTATCCGCATCCGGCGCCTGGTCGAACACCGAAATGCCCATGTCGCTGAACGTGCCGATGATTGACTCGATGGCTTCGGCTTCCACCAGCCCCTCAGGCAGGTGGTCATTGATCTCCGCATAGGTGAGAAAGCCGCGATCCTTGCCCAGCTTGATCAGCTGCTTCAGGCGCGAGCGGCGCGCTTCCAGCTCCTCCTCGGAAATACCCTGCTTGGCATTGGCCAGCGCTTCCTTGATCAGTGCCTTTTCCTTGGCGCGCTTGTCCCGCAGCTTCTGCTTGGCAGTCGGCGCGGGAACCTCCTCGACCTCGATCACCTCGGCGTCATGATCGACGTCGTCGTCGAGCGTCTCGAACTCCTCTGCGCCGACGCCGT
>JBBRJB010000080.1:0-8409 GCA_038220085.1 Burkholderiales bacterium | reverse complement strand
CGGGTGGTCATGTAGACGTCGCGCCTGCGTGCGCGCATGCCGGCTATGGCCAGAGTGGCGCAGTGCTCGACGCGCATGGCGTCGTCGGCATCGGGTTGGCCGGCCGCACCGGCATGCTCGCCTGCGGCAGTCAGCCCGTTGCGCCGCATCGCCGTCGCAACCACGCCGGGATAGATCATCGTCACGCCGACGCCCGCCTGCGCCAGTTCGAGGCGCAGCGCCTCGAAGAAGCCGACCATCGCGAACTTGCTGGCACAGTAGGCGGTGCGGCCGGGGAATCCGGTCCTGCCCGCCAGCGAGGATACCCCCACGATGAGGCCGCGCGATGCCTTCAATGCCGGCAGGGCTGCATGGGTACACCACATTGCGCCCAGGAAGTTGACCCGCATCAGGCGCTCGAACGTGGACAGGTCGGTGATCTGATCGAACATCGCGTGCATCGACAGCCCGGCATTGTTGATCAGCAGGTCGATGCCGCCGAAGCGCTCCGTTGCATGCCCGATCAGCCGCGAGCACTGGACCTGATCGGCGATGTCGGTGGCGACGACCAGGATATCGGCGCCGGCCTTGCGGCAGCGGAACGCGACCTCGTGCAGCTTGTCTTCATTGCGGCCGGCCAGCACCAGCCTGACGCCCTCAGGCGCCAACTGGCGGGCAATCTCGGCACCGATCCCCTCCGAAGCACCCGTCAGGATTACCGTCTTGTTCGCGAAGCTCTGCATGGCTCGGCAGAATAACAGCATCGGCCGGGTCCACCGTCGTGAAACGGCGACCCCTGCCGCGCCGGTCACCCACCCGATTAGACTTGCAGTTCTCCGCTTGTTCTACGGTGGTCCTCCGGCGACACGTGCCCATGACACAGCCCCCTGCTCCCTCGCGCCTGCCCGAGGTACTTCCGCTGCCGGTGGTCGCGGCAACGGAGGCCGATCGCACGTCGCTCGACCAGCTCCTGCGTTCGACCGGCCTGCCCGGGCTCGCCGGCGATGAAGCGGTAATCGGCTTCACGGTCGCGCGTGAGGGCGACGGTGCGGTGGTCGGTTGCGCCGGCGCCGTGCTGCGCGGCAGCGTCGCGCTCATCCGCGCGATTGCGGTGGCGCCGCACGCAAGGTCCCGCGGCGTTGGCACTTCGCTGATGATGGACCTGCTCCGGCGCCTGGTCGGGTCGGGTGTGCAGGTGGTGGCGATTCAAGCGTTCGTTGGTCAGAGCTTCGTCAGTCGCTTCGGTTTTCTCGCAGTCCCGTTGGCGCAACTGCCGTCGTCGGTTCGCGAGGCCAGTCCTGAAATCGCCGACGGCAACCGGGTCGCGGCGACGATGCTGCTGGATGTCGGCGCCGCCGCGCTGGTCGTCCCCGCAAGCCGCAACGACATGCCGGCCGTGCTGGCGATCTACAACGACGCCGTCGCCCAGTCGACCGCCACCTACGATTACGAGCCACGGATGCTGGAAGAGCAATGGGCCCTCTTCGACCAGAAGATGGTCGACGGCTACGGTTTTTTCGTGGCCCGGACGATGGACGGGACGGTCGCCGGCTTCTCGACCTATGGCCTCTACCGGACACGCCCCGGCTGGCGCTTCGCCTGCGAACATTCGGTGTATGTCGCAGCTCCCTGGCGGGGCCGGCGGGTCGGCCTCATGCTGCTGCCGCCGTTGATGCGCCACGCGCGCAAGCGCGGGTTCCACACGATGGTCGGGGTCGTGGACGCCGACAACCTCGCCTCGACCCGGATGCACGGCCGCGCCGGGTTTCAGGTGATCGGGACGATGCGCGAAGGCGGCTACAAATTCGATCGCTGGCTCGACGTCGCCTTCCTGCAGGCGATGCTCTGATCCCGCCGTCACCCTCGCGTGCCGGCGAGCTTGCCACCGTAGCTCATCTCGCCATGGCATTGGGAAAGAAGAGCGGTTCGCCGTTGAGCCGGTAACCGGCGATCGCGTCCTGTCCCTGCGGCGACACCAGCCAGTCGGCGACTTTCATTGCGGGCAGGTGCTTCACGTGCGGATGCTTCTGCGGGTTGACTAGGATGACGGCGTACTGGTTGAACAGCCGCGGGTCGCCTTGCGTCAGGATGACGAGGTCGCCGCGATTCTTGAAGTTCAGCCAGGTGCCGCGATCGGTCAGGGTGTAAGCGCCCTTGGCCGAGGCAATGTTCAGCGTGGGACCCATGCCGGATCCGGATTCCTGATACCAGCCGCTGCCGCTGGCCGGTGGTCGCACCGCAGCGTCCTGCCACAGCCGCAATTCGGCGCCATGGGTACCGCTCCTGTCTCCCCGGGAGATGAAAGGCGCGCCGGCGGCGGCCAGGCGGGCGAACGCATCGGCGGCGCTTTTCGTGCCGGCGATCCGGCCCGGGTCGCCGGCCGGGCCGACGATGACGAAGTCGTTGTACATGACCTCGCGGCGGTCGATCCCGTTGCCCTCATCGATGAACTTGCGCTCCGAAGCCGGATCATGAACCAGCAGCAGGTCTGCATCGCCGCGCCGCGCGAGATCGAGGGCCTGGCCGGTGCCGACCGCGACGACCTTGACGCTCACGCCGGTGGCGGCGGTCACGCGCGGCAGGAGGTAGCCGAAGAGCCCGGACTGCTCGGTCGACGTGGTGGACGCCATGACCACGGTGTCGGCCGCTGGCTGGGCAAGCGCGGATCGGGTGGGCAGGCCGATCGAGAGCGGCAGCACCAGGAGCACGGACAGGAGCAGGGTCCGCAGGCCGGAAACGAGCAGCGCCTTCGGGACGGGGCGGGGGTGGATCAGGGCCATTGGCGCTCCAGATCGGGCGGGACGGGTTGCGGCCATGTTGGAACGTCGACGGAATGTTTGCAAATCCCGGAAAATCTGCAAGACTCGCCCCATGACCGATCTGTCACAGGCGTTCGCACAGGCCCTGGCTCTCGCGACGTCGGCCGACCCGGTGTTCTACGAGATTGTCGGGCTCAGCCTGCGCGTCAGTTCGAGCTCCGCCGGCCTCGCCTGCCTGCTCGGGATCCCGCTGGGCGCCTGGCTTGCGGTCAGCCGATTCCGGGGGCGCGGCCTGCTCATCGCCGTCGTCAATGCCGCGCTCGGCGTGCCGTCGGTGGTCGTGGGGCTGGTGGTGTACCTGGTGCTGTCGCGCTCGGGCCCGATGGGCTTCCTGGGGATCCTCTTCACCCCGGCCGCCATGGTGGTCGCGCAGACGCTGCTTATCGCACCGATGGTCGCTGCGCTTGCGCGGGAGGCGTTGCAGGATTCCTGGGCGGAGTATCGCGACTTGTTTGCGTCCTGGGGGATCGGTTTTCCCCGGGCGATCGCCACCTTGATCTGGGACTGCCGCTTCGGCCTGGTGACGATTGCCCTGGCGGCGTTCGGTCGCGCAATCGCCGAGGTCGGCGCGGTGATGACCGTCGGCGGCAACATCGCCGGCAGCACCCGGGTGATGACGACAGCCGTCGCGCTGGAGACCAGCAAGGGGGACCTGCCGCTGGCGCTCGGGCTCGGCATCGTGCTGCTTGCGATCGTCTTCACCGTGATGACGCTGGCACAGTTGCTGCAGCAGTTCGCCTGGCGCCGGTTCGGCGGCAGCCGCCATGGGGATTGAGGCCGTGCGCCTGCCGCGCGAGGTGGTGGTTGCCCGGCCGCCGGCCGGGGAGCGGGGCCACCTGAGGACCCTCAAAGGGGTGACGCTGGTTCGCGAAGGGCAGCAGCTGCTGAAGGGGATCGACCTCGCCATCGATCGAGGCGAGTGCCTGGTGATCCTCGGCCCCAACGGCGCGGGCAAGACCCTGCTGATGCAGGTCGCGCACCGGCTTCTGGCGCCGACGCAGGGATCGGTCAGTGCGGATCCGGTCCGCGAGGCGATGGTGTTCCAGCGCCCCGTGCTGCTTCGGCGCTCGGTTCTCGACAACGTCCTGTACGTCCTCGACCATGCCCGGCTGGGCCCTGCCGGCGGGCTGGCCGGCGCATCGACCGGCGCATCGACCGACGCGCCGCGCCCGGTCAGGTCTGCCGACCGGATGGCGCGCGCGCTGGCCGCCTTGCGGCTGGTCGGCCTGGAGCGGCTGGCCCGGCGCCCCGCCCGCGTCCTGTCCGGAGGCGAGCAGCAACGGGTTGCGTTGGCTCGTGCGGCAGTCGTTCAGCCGGACCTGATCTGGTTCGACGAGCCGACCGCCAACCTGGACCCGGCGTCGGCCCAGGGCATCGAAGCCTTCGTGACGCGCATGAGCAGCGAGGGTGTCACCTGCGTCATGAGCACCCACGACATCGGCCAGGCACGGCGCCTCGCCCAGCGGGTGCTGCTGATGGCGGGGGGCAGGATCATCGAATCCGCGCCTGCCGACCGCTTCTTCGATGCGCCGGCGACCGACGGCGGGCGCCGATACCTGCGCGGCGAGCTGCTTAATGGCTGAGTCCGCTGCCGACTACCTGACGGTCCCCGAGGCGGCGACGTTCCTTCGCATCAGTGAGCGCAAGGTCTACGACCTGGTGAGCCGCAGCGGGCTGCCGCATCGACGCGCCGGCGCGCGGTTGCTGTTCGAGCGTACAGCCCTGGCCGAGTGGGTTCGCTCGAGCGGCCGGCGCGCCGGCATGGCGCCGCCGCCCCTGGTCCTCGCAGGTAGCCACGATGCGCTGATGGACTGGGCGGTACCCGCCAGCCTGTCCACGCTGGCGAGCCTTTGCCGTGGAAGCCGCGACGGCCTCGAGCGAGTCCTGCGCCGCGAGGCCTGTGCCGCCCTCCTGCACCTGCCGGGGCATGCCACCGGCCGTTTCAATGTCGATGCGGTGAGCCGACGGTTCGAAGGGCACGATGTCGTCCTGGTCAACTGGTGCTGGCGACAGCAGGGCATCATCGTCGCAACCGGCAATCCGCACAGCATCGCTTCGGTTGCCGACCTGCTCGGCGGGACGCCGCGTAATCGCCTGCGCGTGGGCCGGCGCGCCGTCGGGGCAGGCTCTCGCGAGAACTTCGACCGCCTGATCGGGAGTCCCCCCGCGCCGGCCGACTCGCGCCGCTCAGGCACAGGGGGTGACCGCGAGGCCGGGCGGGCGCCGGCGATGAACCTCGTGGTCGACGACCTTCAGAGCGAGAACGACGCCGCGATGGCCGTCAGGCAGGGCCGCATCGATGCGGTCTTCGGCGCCCAGTCGGCCGCGCAGTCCTTCGGCCTCGGCTTCGTGCCGGTGCTGCGGGAGCGGGTGGATCTGCTGATCAGCCGGCGCAGCTACTTCGAGCCTTCGCTCCAGTCGCTGCTGGCGTTCTGCCGCACGCAGTCATTCGCGGACTACGCCGTGGCGCTCGGCGGCTACGACCTGTCCGGGCATGGCGCCGTGATCTGGAATGCGGCGTGAGCCGGCCGGTCGTGAGCGGGCCTTCAATAGGTGGCGACCTTGGCCGGCGCCGACGCGGCCCCTCGCAGCGCGGTCACCCACTCGAGCGAGGTGGTCCGGACATAGGCGGCATCGTTGCTGAGGTTGATGTAATCGAACCCTTTCCGCTTCATGTCCTGGGCGAACTCCAGGCTGGTGCAGTAGATGCCCGCCATCTTGCCGTGCCGGCGCGCACTGGCGAGGATGGCCTCGATCGCCTGCGCAAGCGGGCCGGAGCGCCACTCCGGTACCGGTGAAATGCCCAGGGCCAGGCTCAGGTCTGCGGGGCCGATGAAAAGGCCGTCCAGGCCGTCGACGGCTGCGATGCTGTCGACATTCTGCAGCCCCTTTGGTGTCTCGATCATGCCCAGGGTCAGTATCGTTTCGTTGGCCCCGCTGAAGTAGTCCGAGCCGCCATAGAGGAAACCGCGGGTCGGGCCGTAGGAGCGGGTGCCCACCGGCGGATAGCGGCAGGCCGAGACGAATCGCCGGGCCGCGTCGACGTCGTCGATCATCGGACAGATGACCCCGTAGGCGCCCGCGTCGAGCAGTTTGTTGATCTCGAAGAAGTGGTTCTCGCTCACGCGCACCATCGGCATGGCGGGGGTCGATGACAGTGCCGCCAGCATTGCCATCGCCTGTTCGATGTAGATCATGCCATGCTGCAGGTCGACGACGACGGTGTGATAGCCGCCGTGGCCCATGACTTCGGCGCTGTAGGGGCTGCCGATAGCACACCAGCCGCCAAGTGCGGTCTTCCTGCTGCTGAAAAGCTCCTTGAGGATGTTGGCGCGCATTGGGGCGGTCTCCGCTGACTCGTGGCGATTGGATGGGTCGACATTGTGACCCAGAGCGCCCCGCCGGCGAAACAGCGCGGGCCGGATGAATGGGCGTGGGAGTTGACAACCGGTTGCAGATCGATAATAGTACGAACGTTCGTTTCTAAAACAGCGTACTCGGCGTCCACTCCGCCGTTCGGATCGACACCCAACGGTTCCGACCACCATGCCAACCGCCACCACACTCAGAAAAGGCCAGCAGACCCGCGCCGCGATCGTCACGGCTGCGCTGGAACAGGCTGCGCGCACCGGCCTTGAAGGATTGACCATCGGCGCGCTGGCCGAGCAGATGCGCATGTCCAAGAGCGGCGTGTTCGCGCATTTCGGCTCCCGGGAGGATCTGCAGATCGCCGTGCTCAAGGCTTACGAATCGCGCTTCATCGAGGGGATTCTCAAGCCATCCCTGGTGCGTCCGCGCGGACTGCCCCGGTTGCTCGCCATTATCAGCCAGTGGCTGGAGCGAACCGTCATCGAAGCCGCGCTGGGATGCATCTGGATTTCCGGTGCCAGCGAGTACGACGACCGGCCAGGGGCCGTGCGGGACGAACTGGTGTCGATGGTCCAGGGCTGGCAGCAGGAGATCAGCCGGGCCATCGGGCAGTCGATCGAGGCAGGACACCTGCGCCCCGACACCGACGTCGACGACGTGGTGTTCGGACTCTATGGCGTGATCCTGGTGCTGCACCACGACGCGAGGCTGATGCGCAGTGCCCAGGCGCTGCCGCGGGCGCGACGGGCGATCGGAACTCTACTGAGGCAGTCGGTGACGCCCGACGCGCCCGACATCGACCCACCACATTCCATCATCTGACATAGGAGCAGGACATGCCCCAGTACACCCCGCCGCTGCGAGATATCCAGTTCGTCCTCCACGAGGTGCTTGACGCGCAAGCGAACCTGGCCGAATTGCCGCAACACGCGGACGTGAACCGCGAACTGATCGACCAGGTCCTGGAGGAGGGTGGGAAGTTCTGTGCGGAGGTGATCTTCCCGCTCAACCGAACGGGTGACGAGGAGGGCTGCCGCTATGTCGGCGACGGCGTCGTCCAGACCCCCGAGGGCTTCAAGCAGGCGTGGGAGAAGTTCAAGGAAGGCGGCTGGCCGACGCTCACCTGCGACCCGCAGTTCGGTGGTCAGGGCCTGCCGTACGCAATCGGCATGCCGTTCCAGGAGATGTTGAATTCCGCCAGCCAGGCCTGGGCCATGTATCCCGGCCTGACCCATGGTGCATATGACTGCCTGCACGAGCACGGTACGCCGCAGCAGAAAGCGGTCTACCTCCCGAAGCTGGTGTCGGGGCAGTGGACCGGCACCATGTGTCTGACCGAGGCGCACTGCGGCACGGATCTGGGCATGCTGCGCAGCCGCGCCGAACCCCAGTCCGACGGCAGCTACCGGATCACCGGCACCAAGATCTTCATCTCCTCCGGCGAACACGACCTGGCGGAAAACATCATCCACCTGGTGCTGGCCCGGCTGCCGGATGCGCCGGCGGGCACCAAGGGTATATCGCTGTTCATCGTGCCCAAGCATGTCCCCGACGGCGACGGCAATCCCGCCGAGCGCAACGCCATCCGATGCGCGCGCATCGAGGAGAAGATGGGCATCCACGGCAACGCCACCTGCGTAATGGACATGGACGGCGCGAGTGGCTGGATGGTGGCGCAACCCAATCGCGGGCTGCAGGCGATGTTCGTGATGATGAACGCCGCGCGCATCGGCGTCGGCCTGCAGACCCTCGGACTGATGGAAGTGGCCTACCAGAACTCGCTCGCCTACGCCAAGGAAAGGACGCAGTCGCGCAGCCTGACCGGGCCGAAGCAGCCGGACAAGCCCGCCGACCCGATCATCGTGCATCCGGATGTGCGCCGCATGCTGCTGACGCAGAAGGCGTATACCGAGGGCAGCCGCGCCTTCGCGCTGTGGCTCGCGCTGCAGGCCGATCGCGCCGAGTGCCATCCCGACGAGGCCGCCCGCAAGGAAGCGGAAGACCTGCTGACCCTGCTCACGCCGGTGGTCAAGGCATTCATCACGGATAACGGCTTCGCCACCACCAACCTGGCGATGCAGGTCTTCGGCGGCCATGGCTACATCCGCGAGTGGGGCGTGGAGCAGTACGTGCGTGACGCCCGCATCAACATGATCTACGAGGGCACCAACGCGATCCAGTCCCTGGACCTGCTGGGGCGCAAGGTCCTGCCGGACAACGGCGCGAAGCTGCGCAAGTTCGG
>JBBRJB010000079.1:0-8425 GCA_038220085.1 Burkholderiales bacterium | reverse complement strand
CGCCGCCAATCTCGTCACCCATTGCGAGCGGGCCCAGCGGGTAACCCAGGCCGGTGCGGACCGCGAGGTCGATGTCCGCGGGCCGGGCGATTCGCTGCTGCGCGATCTCAGTGCCGATCGACACGATCATCGCCACGATGCGCTGCGCCACGAAGCCGGTGCTGTCGCGCACCAGGCTCACCGCGGTGCCGTCGCTGCCGAAGAGGGCGGCTGCCGCCTGGAGCGTACCCTTCGCAGTGGCAACCGTCGGCATCAGGCTGCGGCGCACACAGCCGGTCTCGCCCGGATCGAACAGGGTATCGATCGCTACCGTGCGCACGGCCGGCAGACGCCATTGCGCTGCAAAGCCGCTGGCGTCCTCGCCCAGCGGCGCGATGAGCACCAGGCCGCCGTCCTCGGTCTGCTCGACGCTGTCGACCACGCGCCCGCCCAATCGCCGTACCAGGCCGGCCAGACCGGGCGCATGATCTTGCCCAACGACATGGACAGGGATGCCAACGTTGCCGACCGCGACGCCGGCGGGGCTCCTTGGGCGGGCGACGGACGCCGGCTTCGCCGGGGGCACCACGGCGCCCTTGGCCGGATACTGGTAGAAACCTTCTGCGCTCTTGCGACCGAGCAAACCCGCCGCAGCACGCTGCGCTCCGATGACCGAGGGCCTGAACCGTGGTTCCTCATAGAACTGGCGGTAGATCGATTCCATCACCGGTTGCGACACGTCGAGTCCGGTCAGGTCGAGCAGTTCGAAAGGGCCGAGCCGGAAGCCGCCGGTGCTGAAGCGGACCTGCTCGCGCATGATCGAATCGACGGCCTCGAATCCGGCGACGCCTTCCTGAACAAGGCTCAGGGCTTCGGTGGTATAGCCGCGCCCCGCGTGATTGACCAGGAAGCCCGGCGTGTCCTGCGCCAGCACGCCGGCGTGGCTGGTGGTTGCCACCAGCGCCCGCAGCGTGTCCAGGGTTTGAGGCGACGTGCGGGCACCGCCGATGATCTCGACGATCCGCATGAGCGGCACCGGATTGAAGAAATGCAGGCCGGCAATCCGCGCTGGATGCCGGCAGCCCGCTGCGATAACCGTGACCGACAGCGACGAGGTATTGGTGGCCAGCACCGCGGTAGGGGTGACGACATTCTCCAGCGCCGCGAACAAGGCCTGCTTGGCGTCCAGCCGCTCGACGATGGCTTCGATCACCACGTCGCAGCCTGCCATGGATTCAAGCGACGCCACTGCGCTGACCCGGGAAAGACAGGCCGCCACCTCCGCGGCGTCGATCTTGCCTTTGTCGGCCAGGCGCTGCCAGGTCTGCTCGAGCGATTCCACCGCCCGCGCTGCGGCCTCGGGCGCAGCATCGTGGAGCATCACCGTGGCGCCGGCCTGCGCCATGATCTGGGCGATGCCGCGCCCCATGACGCCGGCACCCACGACCCCCACCTTGGATGTGTTCTGGTTCATGGGGGCATTATCAGTGATTTTCGCGGCTGCCGCCCGTGAAGCTGCCCCTCACTCGCCGGCGTTCAGGTTCTCCAGCGCCTCCTGCTGGACGAGCCACTCTTCCTCGAGCTGTTGAATCTCGACGCCAAGCCGCGATCGTTCGCGGCCAAGTTCCGTGGCCGCGGCGCGATCGGCATAGGCATCCGGCGCCGCAAGCTGCCGGTCGATATCGACCGCGCGTGCCTGATGAGCGGAGAGCCGGGATTCGATGAGGCGGATCCGCTTCTGCAGGGGTTGCCTCAACGCATTCGCGGCGACCCGGGACTTCGCGCGGTCTCGGCGCGCGTCCTGCCGCGAAGCACCTTCGGGCCCATCGGATTGCAAGCTCACGTCCTCCGCGTGTCCGCCTGCCGGCTCCCGCTGCAACCACTGTGCGTAATCGTCGAGGTCGCCGTCGAAGGGACGAAGCCTGCCCTGATCCACCAGGACGAATTCGTCCACCGTGGCCCGCAGCAGATAGCGGTCATGCGAGACCAGCAGCAGCGGTCCCTCGAATTCGGCCAGGGCATCGGCGAGCGCGTCGCGGGTCGAGGCGTCGAGATGGTTGGTGGGTTCGTCCAGGACCAGGAAACCGGGTTTGCTCCATACCAGCATCGCGAGGCACAACCGGGCCTTCTCGCCACCGGACATCGGCCCGAGCGGCCGCATGGCATCGTCGCCACTGAAACCGAACTGGCCCAACCAGGCTCTCAGCACCTGTTCGCGCTCGGCGGGCGCAAGCCGCCCCATCTGCCGCAGCGGCGACTCGTCCGGACGAAGCCGATCGACGCTTTGCTGAGCAAGATATCCTGCCGCCATGTTCGCAGCCCGCACCAGTTCGCCACCCAGCGCCGGCAGTTCGCCGACGAGCGTACGGATCAGCGTTGTCTTGCCACTGCCGTTGCGCCCGAGAACGCCGATCCTGGCGCCGCGCCGGATGACGAGTTCGGGTACCTGGATGACCGGCGCGTCCTCACGGTAGCCGCACGACAGATGCAGCGCGCGGATCAGCGGATCGGGGCCGGGTGGCGCCTGGTGGAACTCGAAATCGATGCCACGGGCGGCCCGCACCGGCGCCATGACCTGCATGCGTTCGAGTGCCTTCAGGCGGCTCTGGGCCTGCCGCGCCTTGGTGGCCTGAGCCCGGAAGCGGGTCACATACGCATTCAGATGATCGGCCCGCTGCTGCTGCACCTTGCGCACACGCTCGCGCTGGGCGGCATGCTCGGCCCGGATCATCTCGCTCGCCGAGTATCCTCCTGGATAGCGCTCGAGCCGCTGGTCCTCGATCACGAGGCAGGCGGTGGCAACGCGGTCCAGGAAATCCCGGTCGTGTGAGACGATGACCTGGATTGCAGGATTGCGCAGCAGTTGCCGCTCGAGCCACAGCACCGCGTCCAGGTCGAGATGGTTGGTGGGTTCGTCCAGCAGCAGCAGGTCGGCCGGCGCCATCAGCACGCGCGCCAGATTGAGGCGCATCTTCCACCCGCCGGAGAGTTCGTCGACCGGGGAATGCAACAAGGACTCGCTGAACCCGAGCCCCGACAGGAGCTCGCTGGCCCGGGCCTCGGCGGAAGGCCCCCCGACATCCAGCCAATGGTCGTAGGCGAGGGCGATGGCATTCCCGTCGCCGCCAGCCTGCGCCGCGCTGACCGCCTGCTCGGCAGCGACCAGGCCTGCGTCCGCGTCCATCACGTGGCGCGCTGCCGACGCCGAGGACTGCGGCAGGTGCTGTGCCAGCCAGCCGATGCGCAGCGCCGGCATGTCGACCTCGCCCGACTCCTGATGCAGGTTGCCTCTGAGCAGCTCGATCAGCGAGCTCTTGCCGCTGCCGTTGGGTCCGATCAGCGCGATCCGTTCATTGGGATTGATGATCAGCGTCGCGCCGGCGAACAGCGGCTTGCCGGCGCGGGCGATGGTCAGGTCGGAAAACCGGATCACCGTGAGGCGGCCGCCGGACCGGCGACGTGACGCTTGCCCGCAGCACTGCGCAACTGCGCAGCAGCGAGTGCCACGACCCGGTCGTCGCCCTGCGCCACCGGCAGGTAGGCCCACTCGAGGTGAGCGAAACGCCGCTCGAAGTGGCGCGCCTCGTGCCCGATCTCCAGCACCAGCAGCCCCTGCGGTGTCAGGTGCTTTCCCGCCTGCGCGAGGATGCGCGCAACCAGATCCATCCCGTCTTCGCCGCCGTCAAGCGCACCCGCCGGTTCGGCGCGATATTCCTGCGGCAGCGCCGCCATGGACTTCTCATTCACGTAAGGGGGATTGCACAGTATCAGGTCGAAGCGCCGTCGCCCCAGGCGTGCAAACAAGTCCGACTCGAGCAGTTGTACCCGCTGCTCCAGTGCGTAGTCCTTCAGGTTCTCCGCCGCCAGCCCGAGCGCAGCCGTCGAGAAGTCGCTCGCGACGACTGCAGCATGCGGCAGACTGACCGCGGCGATGATGGCGAGACTGCCGCCGCCGGTACAAAGATCGAGGACATGAAGGGGTGCGGCCTCGCCTTCCCGACCACCTGGATCACCCGGACCACCCGCCAGGGCCGGCAGGTACGGTGCCAGGGCGTCGTCGAGCAGCGCTTCCGCAATGAGTGACCGGGGAACCAGGGCTCGCTCGTCGCTGCGAAAGCGATAGCCCATCAGCCATGCTTCTCCGAGCAGGTAGGCCAGCGGCTTGCCCGCCGTGCAACGCTGCTCGATCAGTTCGAGCGTGGCCCGGGCCTCCGGCCAGGCGACCGCCGCATCCGCGAAATCGGGGTAATGCTCGACCGGCAGGTGAAGGGTCCAGCATACCAGCCAGATCGCCTCGTCGAAGCCATTGTCCGTGCCGTGGCCGAAGCCCACTCCTGCCTGACCGAATCGACTGACGGCATGACGCACCAGATCGCGCAGGGTGCGCACGCTGTTGACCGCGTCGGCGCCGGTAGCCACCACCCGCCGGGCAGGGGCAGCCGATCGCCGCGGCGCAAGGCCGCTCGCAGGCGTTTGGCGCTTATCGATCATGAGGTGTGTGCTCGGGCCAGCGGGATGGTCAGCTGCGCGGTCCCTGCGCTTCGGCCGGGAACATCGCCGCGGCGAGACGCTCAGCTGAGAAACCCAGCTGGAGCCGGTCCTCGAATTCGATGACCGGACGCTTGATCAGCGTCGGATGCGCGAGCATGAGTTCGATCGCACTGGTCTGGTCCACGACCTGTGCGCGGGCGGCGTCCGGCAGCGAGCGCCAGGTAAGCCCGCGCCGGTTCAGCAAGGAGTTCCAGGGCAGGTGAGTGCACCAGCGTTCGAGCATGCTGCGGTCGATACCGTCCTGGCGGTAATCGTGCAGGCGGTGTTCGACCCGGTTCTCACGCAGCCAGGCCAGTGTCTTGCGGACCTGGTCGCAGTTGCTGATCCCGTAGATGGTGACAGCCATCAGATATTGAGCAGGAACTCGGAGAAGGAAGCGCCCTCGGTCCTGGCGGGCGCCTTCTCGGCGACGGGCTCGGCAGTCGGCGCCTGCCGGGCATCGGCGAACTGTTTCTGCAGGTCTTTAGGCAGTGCGATTCCGGCTGCCGGCGGTACGCTTTTCTCGGCCTCGGTGGGCGCGCGATTCTCGAGCAGCCACAACAGATTGCTCGGCGAATCGCTGTTGGCCAGCGCTTCGTCGCGCGATACCTTGCCGCTCAGGATCAACTCGATCAACGCCTGCTCGAAGGTCAGCGAACCGGCCGACATGCTGGTGGTCATCGCCTCCTTGATCTCGGAGATGCGACCCTGCTCGATCAGTTCTGCCATGTGATTGTTGTTGAGCAGCACTTCGACCGCCGCCACCCGGCCGCCGGACAGCGACTTCAGCAGGCGCTGCGATACCACTGCGCGTAAGGTGGTCGCGAGATCCGCCAGCAGCACCCTGCGGTTCTCCGGCGAATAGAAACTGACGATCCGGTTCAGAGCGTGGGCCGAACTGTTGGCGTGCATTGTGGCCAGCACCAGGTGGCCGGACTGAGCGTAGGCGATTGCCGCGCCCATCGTCTCGACGTCGCGGATTTCACCGATGAGGATGCAGTCCGGCGCCTGGCGCAATGCGTTCTTCAGCGCCGTCTTCAGGCTCGTCGTGTCCGTGCCGATCTGCCGCTGGTTCACGATCGACCGCTTGTTCCTGAATACGAACTCGATCGGGTCCTCCAGGGTCAGGATGTGCCCGGTGCGTTGTTCATTGCGGTAATCGATCAGCGACGCAAGGGTGGTGGTCTTGCCGGAGCCGGTAGCGCCGACCGTCAGGATCAGGCCGCGCTTTTGAAGGATGAGTTCAGTGAGCACATGTGGCAGTCCCAGCGAAGCGAATCCCGGGATATCGCCGGGGATGTACCGGATCACCGCAGCCGTGCTGCCACGCTGGCGGAAAATCGAGAAGCGGAAACTGCCGACGTCCTTGATGCCATAGCCGAGATTGAGTTCCTGTTCGTCCTGGAAGGTGGCCCACTGGCGCTCCGACAAGACCTCGCGCAGCAGCGATTCGACCTGGTCCTGGTCGAGTCGATTCTGGTTGACCGGGACGGTGATCCCGTGCAGCTTGAATTGGATCGGCGAGCCGACCGAGATGAACAGATCGGAGGCGCGCTTCTCCGCCATCAACGTCAGAATCTTGTCCATCGGCATCATTCGGTCTCTCCAGTTCCGGATCGCAGTCGGCGCCGGCTCAATCGGCACGCAGCAGATCGTTGATGGCGGTCTTGGAGCGGGTCTGCGCATCGACTCGCTTGACAATGACCGCACACGAAAGGCTGTACCGGCCGTCCTTGGAGGGCAGGCTGCCGGGGACCACCACCGAACCCGACGGCACACGGCCATAGTGGATCGCGCCGGTTGCCCGTTCGTAGATCCTGGTCGACTGACTGAGGAAAACACCCATGGCAAGCACCGAATTCTCTTCGACGATCACGCCCTCGACTACCTCGGAGCGCGCGCCGATAAAGCAGTTGTCCTCGATGATGGTCGGGTTGGCCTGTAGCGGTTCGAGAACGCCGCCGATGCCCACCCCGCCAGAGAGGTGCACGTTCTTGCCGATCTGAGCGCATGACCCCACGGTGGCCCAGGTATCGACCATCGTTCCTTCATCGACATAAGCGCCGATATTGACGTAGGACGGCATCAGAACGACATTGCGCCCGATGAACGACCCACGACGAGCGACCGCAGGAGGCACCACGCGATAGCCGGCAACGGCCAGGGCGTCCGCAGTCATGCCGCTGAACTTGGTGGGTACCTTGTCATAAAACTGAAGATCACCGCCGGCCATCGGCTGGTTGTCCGACAATCTGAACGACAGCAACACGGCCTTCTTGATCCACTGATGAACCTGCCACTCGGATTGGCCGGCTCCCTCGATGCGACTGGCGACCCGCAGACTGCCGGTGTCGAGATCGGCGAGCACCGAGTCCACCGCCTGGCGAACCTCGGCAATCGCGTTGCGAGGGTTGAGGCTTGCGCGCTGCTCCCAGGCAGTTTCGATAACGGCTTCGCGTGCGTCACTCATCGGTTCTTGTCTTCCAGGTAGGTTATCGGGATAGGGCGCGCAACCTCGGCGAGGGCCTGCACCTTGCGGACCCGGATTTCCCCGGAGCTTGGCGACGGTTACCGTGATTCTGGGGCTTCAGAGGCTGGCGGAGGCATTTTACCGGCAAGCGCGCACACATCCCTGCATGCCGCCGTCAGACAAGGCTGGCATCGGCCAAGGAACCCTGTCGGGGATCAACCGAACAGGCAGGCTTCAGTCGCCAACAGGCCAGAAAATAGCCCCAATTGTAATCGAATCCCCATCATTGCCCGACAAATCGCCCAACTTCATCTGCCGGTGATCAAGCGGACGATCCGTTTCGCCCCTTCCACGCAGTCGGCCAGGTCAGCGACCAGCGCGATGCGGACATAGCCGGCCCCCGGGTTTACGCCGATTGTCCGGCCGGCGTCCGGCCCAGCCGCCCGCCCGAGGAAGCTGCCCGGCAAGACCAGCGCGTTGAGTTCGTGGTGCAGGCGCCAGGTGAACCGGCAATCATCGCCGTCCGGCACAGCCAGCCAGAGGTAAAAACCCGCCTGCGGACGCTCGACCGGGCTGACGGCCGCGATCAGCGGCACCACTGCATCGAACTTCTCCTGGTACAGGCGCCGGTTGTCGATCACGTGGCACTCATCCTGCCAGGCCGCGATGGAGGCGGCCTGCACCGCCGGGCCCATGGCGCTGCCGTGATAGGTCCGATACTTGAGAAACGCAGCCACCAGAGCCTTGTCGCCCGCGACGAAACCGGAGCGCATGCCGGGTACGTTTGAGCGCTTTGACAGGCTCGAGAACACCATCAGCCGTGCAAAGCCCGCGCGACCGAGTTGCCGGCTGGCGGCCAGGCCGCCCAGCGGCGGCCGATTTTCGTCCAGGTAGATCTCCGAATAGCATTCGTCGGATGCGATCACAAAACCATGCCGGTCGGACAGATCGAACAATTGCTGCCACTCGGGCAGCGGCATCACGGCCCCGGTCGGATTGCCCGGCGAGCAGACGAAGACGATCTGCGTCGACTGCCAGACGTGCTCGGGAACGGCAGCCCAGTCGCAGCGCAGTCCATTGGCAGGCGCCTGGTCCACCAGATGCACGGCGGCACCGGCCAGCAGCGCGGCGCCTTCATAGATCTGGTAGAACGGGTTGGGCACCACGACCCGTGCCCCCGGTACCGGATCGATGACGGTCTGGGTGAAAGCAAACAAGGCTTCGCGCGACCCGTTCACCGGCAGGACCTCGGTGGCCGGATCCACGACCACCTGATGGCGCCGCTCTATCCAGCGGGCGATAGTCTCGCGCAGTCCGGGCGATCCGGCCGTGGCCGGATAGCTCGAGAGTCCGCCCAACCCTGCCACGAGCGCCTGCTTGACGACTTCTGGAGTGGCATGCCGGGGTTCGCCGATCGACAGGTTCACCGGTGCGGCGGGCTTGCAG
>JBBRJB010000078.1:0-8544 GCA_038220085.1 Burkholderiales bacterium | reverse complement strand
CGCCAGGCAGGGGGAGGGGGAGAGGTGAACCAGGCGGGCGAGTTCGACATTGCTGAGCGAACCGTCCCGCTGCAGGGCTGCGAGGATCTTGAGGTCGGTCGCGTCCATGGACCCCAGGGATACCGGCATTTTATTCTGTTTGTTCATGCCGCTTACGAAGTAAATGCCGCCAAAGTTCGCATTGTCGCCGATTTCGGCAGACCCGAAACCGTGGGACGGCAGATAATCACCGGATGACTGACCTCTCCCATATCGATCGCCTGAGCCGCCTGACCCAGGCCTTTCCCGCTCTGGATGCGGACCCCCAGGAAACCGCTGAGTGGCTCGAGTCCCTCGATGCCGTCCTCCAGGCGGCCGGACCGGAACGCGCCCGGTTCCTGCTGGACGCCTTGCAGCGCCACGCGGCCCGCACCGGTCTCGGCTGGACCCCGGCCCTGGCGTCGCCCTTCGTCAATACGATCGCGGTTTCCACCCAGCCCCGTTTTCCGGGCGACCTGGAACTCGAGCGGGAACTGGCGGCGATCATGCGCTGGAATGCGCTGGCGCTGGTCGTTCGGGCCAATCGGGTCCACGGCGAACTCGGGGGGCACATCGCGAGTTACACCTCGGCGGCGGACCTGTTTGAAGTCGGGTTCAACCACTTCTTCCGGGCGCGGCGCGGCCGCTTTCTCGGCGACCTGGTGTATTTCCAGCCCCACTCGGCCCCCGGGGTGTATGCCCGCGCCTTCCTGGAAGGCCGGTTGTCGGAGGCGGACCTCTCGCACTACCGCCAGGAACTGGCCGCCCCGCGCAGCGGTGCCCGCGGGCTCTCGAGTTATCCCCATCCGTGGCTGATGCCGGATTTCTGGCAGTTTCCGACCGGGTCCATGGGGATCGGACCGATCAGCTCGATTTACCAGGCCCGCTTCATCCGCTACCTGGAGCACCGTGGTCTGACCGAGGCCGCGAGTTTCGAGGATGGTCTGCCGCGCAAGGTGTGGGGCATTTTCGGCGACGGCGAGATGGACGAGCCCGAATCCATGAGCGCGCTCACACTGGCAGCGCGCGAGCGCCTGGACAACCTGGTCTTCGTCATCAACTGCAACCTGCAGCGGCTCGACGGGCCGGTCCGCGGCAACGGCCGGATCATCGATGAACTCGAGGCGCTGTTTCTCGGCGCCGGCTGGCATGTGATCAAGCTGGTCTGGGGCAGCGACTGGGATGGGCTGTTCGCCCGGGACCGCGACGGCGCGTTGCTCGACGCCTTTGCGGCGACGGTGGATGGACAGTTCCAGACGTTTGCGGCGACCGACGGCAAGTTCAACCGCGAACGTTTCTTCGGGCAGAACGAGGTCCTGCGGGCGCTGTCACAGGGGATGACCGACGAGCAGATCGACCGGCTCACCCGTGGCGGGCACGATCCGGTGAAACTGCATGCGGCCTACCATGCGGCCGCGCATCACACCGGCCAGCCCACCGTGATCCTCGCGCATACCAAGAAGGGTTTCGGAATGGGCAGCGCCGGGCAGGGGAGGATGACCACCCACCAGCAGAAGAAGCTGGACGGCGATGCA
Source organism: Burkholderiales bacterium (assembly GCA_038220085.1). Classification (GTDB taxonomy): domain Bacteria; phylum Pseudomonadota; class Gammaproteobacteria; order Burkholderiales; family Burkholderiaceae_E; genus Lautropia. The sequence continues at coordinate 6,991 of JBBRJB010000078.1, read as the reverse complement.
CTGAAGGCCTTCCGGGACCGCTTCTCGCTGCCGCTGACGGACGCGCAGACCGAAGCGCTCGAGTTCTACCGGCCGCCGGAGGACTCGCCGGCCATGCGCTACCTGAAGGAGCGCCGGCAGGCGCTGGGCGGCCCCATACCTGCGCGCCGCAGCGACTGCGACACGGTTCAGGTGCTGCCGGTGTCGAAGTGGGGTCAGTTCGCGCTGGCCGCAGGCGGCAAGGAGATGTCGACCACGATGGCCTTCGTGCGGATGCTCGGCGGCCTGCTCAAGGACCCGGCGCTCGGGCCCCGGGTAGTGCCGATCGTGGCCGACGAGGCGCGCACTTTCGGAATGGCCAACCTGTTCCGGCAGGTCGGCATCTATTCGTCGGTCGGCCAGCGCTACCAGCCCGAAGACATCGACTCGATGCTCTATTACCGGGAGATCAAGGAGGGACAGATCCTGGAGGAGGGGATCACCGAGGCGGGGGCGCTCGCGTCATGGACGGCGGCGGCCACCAGCTACTCGGTTCACGGCCTGGCGATGCTGCCTTTCTACATCTACTACTCGATGTTCGGCTTCCAGCGCGTCGGCGACCTGATCTGGGCGGCAGCCGACCAGCGCGCCCGCGGTTTCCTGATCGGGGCGACGGCAGGCCGCACCACCCTGGGCGGCGAGGGCCTGCAGCATCAGGACGGCTCGTCCCACCTGGTGGCGGCGACGATCCCGAACTGCCGGGCCTACGATCCCGCTTTCGCCTCGGAGGTCGCGGTGATCGTCGAACACGGCATGCAGGAGATGCTGCAGGATCAACGCGATGTCTTTTACTACATCACGGTGGGCAACGAGAACTATGCCCAGCCGTCGCTCGATCTCGCGCAGGACCCCGATCTGCGGGAAGCGGTGATCCGCGGCCTCTACCGGTTCCAGGTGTTTTCCGCCGCCGACGGCAAGGGCAGCACAGCGGAAAACCCGCCGCGGGTGCAGATCCTGGGCAGCGGCGCCCTCCTCAACGAGGCCCTGGCGGCCGCTGCCAGGCTCGCCGGCGACTTTGGCGTTGCGGCGGAGGTCTGGAGCGTCACCAGCTGGAGTGAACTGGCGCGTGACGGCATGGCATGGGAGCGGGAACAGCGGCTCAGCGGTCCTGCCGCGGAAACCGGCAGTGGGCAGACGGCGGACCAGCCGTTCGTGCGCAGCCAGCTGGCCCCGACGGCCGGGCCGATCGTCGCGGTCAGCGACTATGTCCGCGCGGTGCCGGAGGCGATCCGGGCCTACCTCCCCGAAGGCCGGCGCTACCTCACGCTCGGCACGGACGGCTTCGGCCGCAGCGATACGCGCGCGGAGTTGCGGGCCTTCTTCGAGGTGGATCGCTCCGCCATCGTGCTGGCGGCGATTCATTCGCTGTACCAGGCGGGGCAGGTCTCGGACGAGGCGCTGCGCGATGCACGGGCGGGGCTGTCGATCGACCGGGGCAGCCAGCCACCCTGGTTGCGCTGAGCAGCCGCTTCGGCGGACTCCCAGGACTTGATAGACTCGCGGGCTTGAACCTTCCACCCGCTTCTTCAGGACATACGATGGCTACGGACCCCAAACGCAAGCCGCGCAATTCGCCCAAGGCACCCGCCCGGACACTGCGGTCCCGGGCCTGGTTCAACAATCCCGACAACCCCGGCATGACGGCGCTCTACCTGGAGCGCCAGATGAACTTCGGGCTGACCCTGGACGAACTGCACCGGACCAATCGTCCGGTGATCGGCATTGCGCAAACCGGCAGCGACCTGTCGCCCTGCAACCGCCACCACCTCGAACTGGCCTCACGCGTGCGCGACGGCATTCGCGATGCGGGTGGCATCCCGATCGAATTCCCGGTTCACCCCATCCAGGAGACCGGCAAGCGCCCGACTGCGGGGCTCGACCGCAACCTGACCTACCTCAGCCTGGTCGAGTGCCTGTACGGCTACTACATGGACGGTGTGGTGCTGACCACCGGCTGCGACAAGACCACCCCGGCCATGATAATGGGAGCGGCCACGGTCGACATCCCGGCGATCGTGCTGTCCGGCGGGCCGATGCTGAACGGCTACTACGGCGGCGGGCTGGCCGGCTCCGGCACCGTGGTCTGGTTCGCCCGCCAGGAACTGGCGGCCGGCCGGATCAACTACGACGAATTCCTCGACATGGTGGCCGCGGCTGCGCCGTCCGCCGGTCACTGCAACACCATGGGGACGGCCCTGTCGATGAACAGCATGGCCGAAGCGCTGGGCATGTCGCTGCCGGGTTGCGCTTCGATTCCCGCTCCGTATCGCGAGCGGCCGCAAATGGCCTACTTCACCGGTCGGCGCATCGTGGAGATGGTGCACGAGGACCTGCGCCCGTCCAGGATCCTGACGATGGGCGCCTTCGAGAACGCCATTGTCGCCGCCAGCGCCCTCGGTGCTTCCACCAACTGCCCGCCGCACGTGACCGCCATCGCCCGCCACGCCGGCGTCGACCTGAAGATTCAGGACTGGGACCGGCTCGGCTACGACATTCCCCTGCTTTGCAACGTGATGCCGGCCGGCGAATACCTGGGCGAGGAATTCCACCGTGCCGGCGGCGTGCCGGCGGTCATGCATGAACTGCTCAAAGCCGGCAAGCTCAATGCCGACGCGATGACGGTCAACGGCAAGACAGTGGGTCAGAACTACCGCAAGACGGCGGCAACCGATCGCAAGGTCATCAGGACCTTCAAGGAGCCGATACTCACGGAGTCCGGCTTTGCCGTGCTGTCCGGGAACCTGTTCGAATCGGCCGTGATGAAGACGTCGGTGATTTCGCCGGAGTTCCGGTCCCGCTACCTGGAGAATCCCAAGGATCCGAATGCCTTTGAGGGCCGCGCCATCGTGTTTGAGGGACCGGAGGACTACCACCACCGGATCAACGATCCGAAGTTGAAGATCGATGCCGACTGCATGCTTTTCATCCGTGGTACCGGACCGATCGGCTATCCGGGCGCGGCAGAGGTGGTCAACATGCTGCCGCCCGATGCGCTGGTGAAACAGGGCATCACCATGCTGCCCTGCATCGGCGACGGTCGGCAGTCGGGAACGTCCGGCAGCCCGTCGATCCTGAACGCCTCACCGGAATCGGTGGTGGGTGGTGGCCTGGCGCTGCTGCAGACCGGTGACAAGGTGCGGATCGACCTCGGCCGGCGTACGGCGGACATCCTGATCAGCAAGTCGGAATACGCCAAGCGCAAGAAGGCCTGGCAAGCGCCGATTCTGGAGCACCAGACCCCGTGGCAGGAACTGCAGCGGATGACCATCGGGCAACTGCAGACCGGCGCCTGCCTCGATTTCGCAGTCAAGTACCAGCGGGTGGCCGAGACCAAAGGTCTGCCTCGCGACAATCACTGACAGGACAATCTCAATGCTGCACGAATTGCGTATCTACCATTGCGTGCCCGGCCGGTTGCCGGCCCTGAACAAACGCTTCGAGACGGTCACGCTCAAGCTGTGGGAGAAGCACGGCATCCGCCAGGTCGGATTCTGGACCACACTCATCGGTCCGAGCAACCAGACCCTGCACTACCTCCTGCAATGGGATAGCCTGGCGGATCGGGAGAAGCGCTGGGACGCTTTCGCCGCGGACCCGGAGTGGATCAGGAAACGGGCGGAGTCCGAAGCCGACGGCCCGATCGTCGGCCACATCGATAGCAGCATCCTGCAGCCGACCGCCTACTCCGCGCTGCGCTGAACAGTACGCGCCTGCCGGCGCTGAGTCGCCCGCGCCTGTCGACGTTGAGTCGCCCGCGCCTGCCGGCGCTCAGGGCCAGAGCCAGGCCGCACCGCGCACGCCGGATGAGTCGCCGTGCCTGGCCGGCACAATGATGGTGTCTACCCGGTCGGAGAACACGTGTCTTTCCCAACGCAGGGGCAACTCGCGATAGAGCGCGTCGAGGTTGGACAGGCCGCCCCCGACCACGATGACGTCCGGATCCAGCAGATTGATCACGCCCGCCAGGCTGCGGGCCAGACGATCGAAGTAACGATCCAGTGCCGCCTGCGCGTCGGCGTCACCTGCCTCGGCCAGGCTGCAGACCGCGCGCGCGTCGACCGGGCCGGGACTCGCCGCGGTCGGTGGCCGAAGAAGCGCGAATTCCCGGGCGAGCGCCGGTCCGGACAACCAGGCCTCGATACAGCCTTGTCGGCCGCACCAGCAGTGCGGACCGGGCGAACCGTCGACCGCTGAGGCCGCCCCGGAAAGCGGGTTGTGCCCCCACTCGCCGGCGATCGCATTGCGGCCGGTCAGCACACGGCCGCCGACGCAGATGCCCGCACCGACTCCGGTGCCCAAAATGATCGCAAAGACGCAGTGCGCGCCGGTGGCGGCCCCGTCGACAGCTTCCGACAGGGCGAGGCAGTTGGCGTCGTTCTGGATGCGGACCGGGCGACCAAGCGCGGCCTGCAGGTCCTCGAGCAGGGGCCGACCGTTCAGCCAGGCGGAGTTGGCATTCTTCACCCGTCCGCTCGCCGGTGAGATGGTGCCCGGGATGCCAACGCCGACGCTGCAGGGCTGGCCGATCGCCTGCTCGGCCTCGGTGGCGAGCCGGGCGATCGTCCGGACGGTCGCCGGGTAGTCGTCGCGCGGGGTCCCGACCCGATGGCGAAGCAGGAAGCCCCCCTGCGGATCGAGCACCGCCACCTCGGTCTTGGTACCGCCGAGGTCGATGCCGATCCGGGGTCCGGAGGCGTGCCCTGGGGTCTGCTGCGATGGGGATGCCGTCACGTCCACTGGTTCCGTCGTCTCTGTAAGAGGGCTCATTGTCAGGGGGCTCATTATCGGTGCGCCGCGCGCGCGGCATGACGACTCACGTTTTCCCCGATGGGCGCTGGGGTGTGCGACTGCAATAATTCGCCTTTACCGGAATGGGTGCGCATGGCCAACGAGAATTTCATCCTGGAAACACGCGGGCTGGTCAAGGAGTTCAAGGGATTCAGGGCCGTAAACGATGTCGACCTGCGCGTTGAGCGCGGGCACATTCATGCACTGATCGGGCCGAACGGCGCAGGCAAGACCACCGTCTTCAACCTGTTGACCAAGTTCCTGATCCCGACGCAAGGCAAGATTCTCTTCAAAGGGCACGACATCACCAGCGAGAAGCCGGCGCAGACCGCGCGCCGGGGGATCGTCCGGTCCTTCCAGATTTCCGCGACGTTTCCCAACCTGACGGTGCTGCAGAACGTCCGCCTGGGCCTGCAGCGCGCCACCGGCACCTCTTATCACTTCTGGAAATCGGACCAGTCGTTGAACGTGTTGAATGCGCGCGCGATGACGCTGCTCGAGACAGTCGACCTGACCGAATTCGCAGACACCATGACGGTCGAACTGGCCTACGGCCGCAAGCGCGCGCTGGAAATCGCCACCACCCTGGCGACCGAGCCGGAGCTAATGTTGCTCGACGAGCCCACCCAGGGCATGGGCCATGAAGACGTGGAGCGCGTCACGCAGCTGATCAAAAAGGTATCGGCCAACCGGACCGTGCTGATGGTGGAACACAACATGAACGTCGTTGCGAGCATTGCCGACAAGATCAGCGTGCTGCAGCGCGGCCAGATCATCGCCGAAGGACCCTACGACATCGTTTCGAAAGATCCTCAGGTGCTGGAGGCCTACATGGGCAGTGCCGAAGAAACGCTGGAGGGGCACTGATGAGTCGCCGCCACTCAGAAAAAGCTGCCGCATGAAAGGCGCCGCATGAGTACGGATACCGACGAGTTCCTGCGCCTGTCCAATGTGCACGCCTTTTACGGCGAGTCGCACATCCTGCACGGCGTCGATCTCACTGTCAAACGCGGCGAGGTGGTCACCCTGCTGGGCCGCAACGGCGCCGGACGCACGACGACGCTGAAGTCGATCCTCGGCCTGGTCGGCCGGCGCACCGGGTCGATCCTGATCAACGGCGTCGAGTCGGTGAAGCTGGCGCCGCACCAGATCGCGCGCCATGGAATCGGCTATTGCCCCGAGGAGCGTGGCATCTTCGCCAGCCTGAGCTGCGAGGAAAATCTCCTCCTGCCGCCGGCCCTGGTGGAGGGCGGCATGGACCTGGGCGATATCTACAAGCTGTTTCCGAACCTCGAGGAGCGACGGAGCAGCCCAGGCACCCGGCTGTCCGGCGGCGAACAACAGATGCTGGCGGTGGCGCGGATCCTCAGGACCGGGGCGCGACTGCTGTTGCTCGATGAGATCTCCGAAGGACTGGCGCCGGTGATCGTCCAGACGCTGGCGCGAACCGTCCGCATGCTGCGTGAGAAGGGGTTCACGATCGTCATGGTCGAGCAGAACTTCCGTTTTGCCGCGCCGCTGGCAGACCAGTTCTACGTGATGGAGCACGGCCAGATCGTGGAGCGCTTCGTGGCGAGCGAGCGGAAAGGAAAGATGGATATGCTGCATGAGTTCCTCGGGGTCTGACGCGCCTGGCTGGTCGGCTGTCCCGGGGTTCGAGTCCCATTTTGATAACTGAAGGAGTAGACACATGAAAAAGAAACTCTCGGCCCTGCTGGTGGCGGGTGCTCTGGCATCGATCGCCGCGGTCCCCGGCGCGGCCAATGCGCAGATTTCGGGCGACGTCATCAAGATCGGCGTGATGAACGACATGTCGGGTCTCTACGCCGACCTCGCCGGACCGGGCTCGGTCGAGGCCGCCCGGATGGCGGTGGCGGACTTCGGCGCCGAAAAGAAGGGCATGAAAGTGGAGATCGTTTCCGCCGATCACCAGAACAAGCCTGACGTCGGCTCCAGCATCGCACGCCAGTGGTTCGATACCGACGGAGTGGATGTCATCGTCGACGTGCCGACTTCGTCGGTCGCGCTGGCGGTGAACCAGATAGCCCGCGAAAAGGGCAAGGCGATGCTGAATTCGGGCGCCGCCACCTCGGATCTCACCGGGAAAGCCTGCTCCCCGAACACGGTGCACTGGACTTATGACACCTGGATGCTGGCCAACGGAACCGGCAGCGCCATCGTCGCG
>JBBRJB010000077.1:0-8653 GCA_038220085.1 Burkholderiales bacterium | reverse complement strand
CGATCCGGGCTCTCAGAGCGGTTGTGGCATTCATCTTTACGTCGCCAACAAGTCGATGGCCGATCGCTACTTCTACGATGCCGACGGCGAACTGCTGATCGTGCCGCAGCAGGGGCGACTGCGCCTGGCGACGGAATTGGGGCTGGTGGATGTAGCGCCTCAGGAAATCGCCGTCGTTCCGCGAGGCATCCGATTCCGGGTCGAACTGCCTGACGGCGCTGCGCGGGGCTATGTGTGCGAGAACTTCGGTTCGCCGTTCCGGTTGCCGGATCTCGGACCGATCGGCTCGAACGGCCTGGCCAATCCGCGCGACTTCCTGGCCCCCACCGCCTGGTACGAGGACCGCGACGGCGCCTGCCAGCTGGTGGCCAAGTTCATGGGCAATCTCTGGTCCGCCGAGATGGACCACTCGCCCCTGGATGTCGTGGCCTGGCATGGCAACCATGTTCCCTACAAGTACGACCTGCGCCGGTTCAACGCGATCGGGTCGATAACTTTCGATCATCCTGATCCCTCGATTTTCCTGGTTCTCCAGTCCCTGTCCAACACGCCCGGCGTCGACACCATCGACTTCGTGATTTTTCCGCCAAGGGTGCTGGTGGCGCAGGACACGTTCCGCCCCCCCTGGTTTCACCGCAACGTCGCGAGTGAATTCATGGGGTTGATCAGCGGCGTGTATGACGCCAAGGCCGAGGGATTCGCTCCCGGCGGTGCGAGTCTGCACAACTGCATGTCGGGCCACGGACCCGACGCCGGGACCTTTGAAAAAGCCAGCACCGCCGATACGACCCAGCCGCATTACATCACCGACACGATGGCCTTCATGTTCGAGACACGTTGCGTGATCAGGCCCACCCGGACCGCGCTCGAGTCGGCGCAACTGCAAGCCGCTTACTTCCAATGCTGGCAGGGCCTGAAGAAGCAGTTCGACCCTGATCGCAGATAGGGCCTTCTCAGATCACGTTGTGCTCTAGCAGGGGGCGCCCCTCGATCAGGCGTTCGAATCCGAGATCGGCGAGGTCCAGCGTACGGTAGTGCCCATCGCGGATCAGTTCAGCGATGCCTCGCCCGACTGCCGGTGTCTGCTGAAGTCCGTGTCCGGAGAAGCCGGCGGCGAAATACAGGTTACCGCAACCCGGATGCAAGCCGAGGACCGCATTGTGATCGTACGTGTTCATTTCGTAGTAGCCCGCCCAGGCTCCGGTCATGCGGATTGCTTCGAAGGCGGGCACGCGCGCGGCAAGAGCCGGCCAGATGAAGTCGTCGAAAGCCGGGTAGTCGACGTCCAGTGGCGGCTCGTCGGGGTCCTGATGCGCCGACGGCGAGAATCCGCAGATGAACCGGTCACCCTCGGGGCGGAACCAGATGCCGGTGGTGTCGATGACCAGCGGGCAGGCGGCGAGCCGGGTCGGGCAGCTGAAGCTGAATACGCTGCGCCGCCGCGCCCGCACCGGCAGGTCGATATCGGCCCAGTCTGCGATCGAAGCCACCCAAGGGCCCCCCGCAGCGACCGCGAACTCACACGCTCGCCGTTCGTGCCGCCCTTCGATCCGGATGTCGACCGCCGCGATCCGCCCGGTCGCGTCACGCGAGAAACCGGTCGCGTCGGCCTGGACGTACCTCACACCCTGCGACACCGCCTTGCGGCGAAAGGCTTGCAGAACGCTGTACCCGTCGTACCAGCCTTCGCCTGAAAGCCCGAGCGAGCCCAGCAGGACGCCGTCGGTCGAGAGCCAGGGGAAATGCTGCTGCAGTTCGTGCGGTGTCATCAAGGCCACCGCGACTTCGTGGGCCCGCTGTAGTGCATGGTTCCGGCGCAGCAGTGCCGCACCAACTTCCGACGCGAGATAGAGATAGCCCGGCTCCACCAGGCCGATTTCCGGCGCCTGGCCGTCGACCTGGAGGATCTCGCCGATGCTGCGGAAGAACTCGATCCCGAATTGAGACATCCGGATGTTAACCGGGCTGGAGAACTGCTGGCGGATAGAACTCGCGGAGAGCGCGGAAGAGGCGCGGCGGTAAGTGAAATCCCGCTCGATCACGGTCACTTCGAAATCCTCGCCGTGCAGGCTCAGGAAATACGCAATGGCGCTGCCGATCGCGCCGCCGCCCACGATGATGACGCGGGCGCGAGATCCGCCCGCCGCTCGAGGCTGGGCGTGCGCAGCGATCGCGCCAGGAGCCTGTCGGCTCCTAGACATCGAACGACACCCCCTGCGCGAGCGGCAACTGGTTGCTGTAGTTGATGGTATTGGTCGCCCGCCGCATATAGCCCTTCCAGGCGTCCGACCCCGACTCGCGTCCACCTCCGGTGTCCTTCTCGCCGCCGAAGGCGCCGCCGATCTCCGCACCGGATGTGCCGATATTGACGTTGGCAATGCCGCAGTCGCTGCCCGCAGCGCAAAGAAAGGTCTCGGCTTCCTGCAGGTCCCGCGTGAAGATCGCGGACGACAATCCCTGCTGGACCTGGTTCTGCAGTTCGATCGCCTCCGGCAGTGAACGATAGGTCATGATGTAGAGGATCGGTGCAAAGGTCTCCTCCCGCACGATCTCCGACTGGGCCGGCATCCGCACCAGCGCCGGCCGGACGTAGTAGGCCTCGCTGCCCAGGTCTTCGCGGGTGCGTGCGCCGCCGATGACCGTGCCGCCGTCGGCCTTCGCCCGGGCCAGCGCAGCCTGCATCCCGTCGAATGCTGCCTGGTCGACCAGCGGGCCGATCAGGGTGCCGGGCTGCATCGGATCGCCGACTTCGACGTTCTCATAAATGCGCTTCAGCCGCGCCAGGAGCGTATCGGCGACACTCTCGTGAACTATCAGGCGCCGCAATGAGGTGCAGCGCTGTCCCGCGGTTCCGACCGCTGAGAATGTGACGGCTCTTGCCGCCAATTCGAGGTCGGCGCTTGCCGCCACGATCATGGCGTTGTTGCCGCCGAGTTCCAAGATCGAGCGGCCAAGCCGCTCCGCGACCTGTACGGCGACACTGCGTCCCATCCGGGTGCTGCCGGTGGCACTGACTACCGCGACCTGGCGCGAGCGGGCGAGCGCCTCCCCGACATCGCGGCCCCCGACGAGCAGCGTATGAAGGCCTGCGGGCGCCGACTCGGGATGCTGCTGCTCGAACTCGGCCAGGGCGCCGCGGAAGATGGCGTCGCACGCCATTGCCGTGAGTGGCGTCTTCTCGGACGGTTTCCAGACCACGCTGTCGCCGCAGACCAGGGCCACCGCGGTGTTCCAGGACCAGACGGCGACGGGAAAATTGAATGCCGAGATCACCCCGACGACGCCCGCCGGGTGCCAGGTCTCCATCATCCGATGTCCGGGACGTTCGCACGCGATCGTCAGGCCGTAAAGCTGGCGCGACAGGCCCACGGCGAAGTCGCAGATGTCGATCATCTCCTGCACTTCGCCCAGGCCCTCGGAGAGAATCTTGCCGGTCTCGAGGGTGACCAGTCGTCCGAGCGGATCCTTGTGCCGGCGCAGGCGCTCGCCCAGCAGCCGCACCAGTTCCCCGCGTACCGGCGCCGGCACGTTGCGCCAGACGAGGAAGGCCGCACGGGCGCGCTCGATCGCCACCGAGGCTTCTTCGGCCGTGCAGGGGCGGACGTGGCCGAGCCGGCTGCCGTCGATCGGTGAGCGGACAGGCAGTCCTTTGTCGGCGAGGATTGCATTGTCGAGCGACAGCGCGTGCAGGATGTCCTGGAGGTTCATGGCTTTCGGCACGACGCGACGGCGTGCGACACGGTGGGGGTCTGATGCCGGCAGTCCCGCCGGCGAAACGGCTAGCGGGCGCGGGTGCCCAGGTCGCAGGCCAGGCTGAAGGCGTTCTTCATCGCCCCCACATTCGCGATGCCCTTGCCGGCGATGTCGTACGCCGTGCCGTGGGCGGCGGTGGTGATCGGCATTGGCAGCCCGCCCGGGACCGTCACCCCGCGATCGAAGCCCATCAACTTCATGGCGATCTGACCCTGATCGTGGTACATCGTCAGCACGCCATCGTACCCGGCTCCTGTTTCCTTTCCTTTGAGCGCGCGGACGAAAATAGTGTCCGCCGGGTAGGGACCATCGGCGGGAAAACCATTCTGCGCGGCCAGCGACACGCCCGGCTCGATGATGTCGATCTCCTCGCGGCCGAACGCGCCGCCGTCGCCGTTGTGGGGGTTGAAGCCGCAGACGGCGATTCGCGGTTGGCTGATCCCGGCCTGACGCAGGCCGCGGCTGAGCAGTTCCACCCCCTCGGCAACCTTCTCCCGGGTCAGGGCCTGGCTGACGTCCTTCAGGGGCATGTGCGAGGTTACCCGTGAGGTCCAGAGCCCTTCGAGGACATTGAACTCGACGCTGGCCCCGTGGAAGTCCAGCTGTTCGCAGAACCAGTGAAGCTCGTCCGGATGGTTCATGCCGCCGGCTCGCAGCGCCGCCTTGTTCAGCGGGGCGAAGCAAAGCACGTCGGCGAGTCCGCGCTGGCACAGGGACAAGCCCAGACCCAGGCCGTCGAGCATGAAGCGGCCGTTCTTCTGCCTGACCTGTGCGCGCTCGAATCCGGTTGCGTCGACGCCGCTCCAGTCCACCAGCATCGGCTTGTCGAGCCGTCTGCCACGGGTTCCGTCAGCATCGCCGGTGTCGAAGTCGAAAGGCACGCCCGCAGTCTGCGCTGCGGCTTCCAGCTCCGGCCTGCTGCCAATGAGGAGAATGTTGGCCCTGGATGCCGCACCGTCGGCCAGGAGCCGGACCGTCAACTCGGGTCCGATTCCCGCTGGATCGCCCATGAACAGCGCGACTGAAGGGCGAGGGCTGGCTGTGCCGGCGGAGGTACTGGTGGTGCGAACCATGACTGCTCCCGAAGTCGTCAAAATTACCGTCAATGCCGAAATGCCGTTGCCGGCCGTTCGACGCCGGCCAAACGTAATTCTCTCTCAGTTCCGCCCAGGGTGCGCAATCCCCTGAGTCCGCTGGTGACCTCGGTGGAATTGCTCCGCCGCCACGGTGGCGATCAGCTCAGCCGGACTGCTGCCGTCTGTCGGCCTTGCTGATCCTGGCTTCAAACAACAGGTAGTACACGGTCGCGACCGCCAGCGGCGCCAGGTAGTAGAGGGCCCGATAAGCGAGCAGCGCCGCCAGCACCTCGTATTTGGGAACGGCGGGAGTCAACACCGCCACGAAGACGGCTTCCAGGACCCCAAGTCCGGCGGGCACATGGGTGATGACCCCCGCAATTGCCGCGATGAGCAGCACAGCGAGAACCGTGGGATAGGCCACCTGCCGCTGCAGCAGCAGGTAGACCATGAACGCCATCAGCATCCAGTTCGCCGAGGAGATCAGCAACTGCATCCCCGCCATCCGAACCGACGGCAGTTCTATTTCGTGTCCGCGAACGGTCCACACACGCTTGGGGGAGAACGCGCACAGGAGCAGGTAGCCGAGTGCCGAGCACACCAGGACCCCGCCGAGGACCTGCAAGGCCCCGGAGCCGAGCGGCCAGTCCTCCGGAATGTCGATCGGCCGCAGCAGGAACGCCACGCCGGCGAGCAGCAGGTATCCGCTCCAGTTGGTCAGCATGCTAAAGACAATCACCCGGGACAGTTCGCCGGTAGCCAGACCGAGGCGCGAATACAGGCGATGACGAAAACCGAGTCCGCCGATCCAGGAACCCAGGTTCAAGTTGAAGGCATAGCTGATGAAGGCCGTCCCCAGCACCTTCCTGGTTCCCAGGTGGTGGCCGGTATATCGACGCCCAAGCAGGTCGTAGCACGTGTAGACAGCATAGCTGAGGATGCCCACCAGGGCAGCGGGCAGCAGCGATGAAACCGGACGCTTGCGCAAGGCGTCACCGATCCGTGCCCACTCCAGTTCACGCGCATTGACGAAGATCAGGTAGATCACGAGGCAGAAGAAGACAAGCGTCAGGCCTCGCTTCAGCCACGGCCACCAGCGGCGCTCCGACAGCGGCGAAGCCCCCGACTCCTCCTTCAGCGAAGCCTCGGCATGCGCCGTCATCCGACCGGCCTGGAATGGGGTTGCACCGACCGCATCTTGGGGGAGTGAGTCGGCAAGGCCGCCGCCCACGACGGGAAATAACGCAGGAAGTGAAACACGAAGAAGCTGCGCACTATCAGCCAGGTATTGGCGCGTGGCATTTCCGTTTCCTTGACCAGCCGGCAGCTATTCTGCATGAGACGCTCCAGCTTCTCGCTCAGATTCCTGTTGAATTCGCGGTCGCGGATCATCACGTTCGCCTCGAGGTTCAGCGAGAGGCTCAACGGATCGAGGTTGCTGGAGCCGACAGTGGACCATTCGTCGTCCATCACCGCAACCTTGCCGTGCAGAGGCCGATCGACGTACTCGTAAATCTTGACCCCCGCGCGCAGCAGGTGGTTGTAAAGGAGCGAGGCCGCCGTCTTGACGATCGCCATGTCCGGTTCGCCCTGCAGGATCAGTCGGACATCGACCCCCCGGCGGGCCGCCTTGCGCAGTTCCTTCAGCAAGCGATAGCCTGGAAAGAAATAGGCGTTGGCAATGATGACGCGCCGGCGCGCGAGACGAATCGCCAGGCGATAATGGCGTTCGATGTCGGTCCGGTGATTTTGATTGTCCCGGGTCACAAACATGGCGAGGGCATCGCCGGCCTTGGTCAACGCCGGTTCTTGAACCGCGTTGCGGCGTCGCTGCGACCAACGGCGGCGAGGCTGGCCGATCCGGGGCGCCTCGCGCGCGAAGCGGCGGATCGTCTGCACGATCGGGCCTTCGATCTCCACCGAGTAGTCCTGTTTCGCGGTCGGCCCGAAGTCGGCCAGGTGATCGGCGGAATAGTTGATCCCGCCGACGAAGGCCCGTTCGCCGTCGACCACCAGGATCTTGCGATGCATGCGCCGGAAGAGATTGCTTTTCCAGTTGAAAATCTTGGGGCCCGGATCGAAGACATGAAGCCGAACGCCCGCCTCGACAAGGCGGTTGATGAACTCCGGCGACAGGTCTCCCGATCCCCAGCCGTCCACCATCACGTCGACCGTCGCACCGTTGCGGGCGGCGGTGATCAGGCATTCGTGCAACTGCCAGCCGACTTTGTCGTCAAAGAGGATGAAGGTTTCCAGCAGGACTTCCCGGCGCGCGGCCGCGATCGCCTCGAAAGCGCGCGGGTAGAACTGCTCGCCGTTCTCCAGCAGCCTGAACCGGTTGCCACCCACCCATTTCATGCTCACAGCTGAATCTCCGCCGCCAGCGGGGCGTGATCGGACAGGTGCGACCAGGGGCGTCGGGGCAGCACTACCGGCGAATGGGCCTTGGCATTGCGGACATAAATCCGGTCGAGTTGCAGCAGCGGATAGCGTGCCGGGAAGGTGCGGGCGGAATGGCCGTCCGCCTGCACGAATACCTCCTTCAAACCCGCGTCCCGCGACAGGATGCGATGCGCCCGGCGCCGCCAGTCGTTGAAGTCGCCAGCGACCACCACGGGTTCATGCGGGGCGATTTCAGTGTTGACCAGCTTGGACAGCAGGGCCATCTGCTTCAGGCGGTGCGGTTCGCGAAGCCCGAGGTGCACGCAAATCGCGTGAACCTCGGTCCTGGCGCCAGGGACGTCCAGAACACAGTGAAGCAGCGCCCGCTTCTCCGGTCCACTGATGGAAACATCCCGATTCTCGAAACGCAGGATTGGAAACTTGGAGAGAACCGCGTTTCCATGATGACCGTGCGGGTAGACCGCGTTGCGCCCATAGGCATATTGCGGCCACAGCGAGTCCGCCATGAATTCGTACTGCGGCAACTCCGGCCAGTTGGGCACCCTGGCGCCGAGCTTTGCGTTTGCCCCGTGGACCTCCTGCAGAAACACCACATCCGCGCCGACCCGACGCACCGCTTCCCGCAGTTCATGGAGGATGAACCGGCGATTGAAGAATGTGAAACCCTTGTGGGTGTTCACGGTCAGGACTCGGAACGAAACGGGTGTGTCAGTGAATGAGGGCATATTTAGCAGAACAGGAGGGCAGATTCACGCAAGACTCATGCCTGACGGCCAGCCGTGCGCACGCCGCTCGGAAGGGTGGCTTTGGCACGCGACTCCGTGAGGATGTACATTCAGCGCCATGCCGCCGCTGATCTCTATTTCGAATCTGTCCAAAACCTACGCGTCGGGTTTCTCGGCGCTCAAGAAAGTCAACCTCGGAATCCACGACGGCGAAATCCTTGCTTTGCTCGGTCCGAATGGCGCCGGCAAGACTACCTTGATCAGTATTATCTGCGGTCTTGTCAATCCAAGCGACGGAACCGTCACGGTGCGGGGGCATGACGTTGTCCGCGACTATCGCGCAAGCCGGTCGCTGATCGGCCTGGTGCCCCAGGAACTGACCACGGATGCCTTCGAAAGCGTCTGGGCCACGGTCAGTTTCAGTCGCGGCTTGTTCGGCAAGCCCGCCAATCCGTCCCATATCGAGAAGGTCCTCCGGGACCTTTCCCTGTGGGACAAGAAGGACAACCGGATCATGACCCTGTCCGGCGGCATGAAACGGCGGGTAATGATCGCGAAAGCCCTTTCCCACGAGCCCCGGATCCTCTTCCTGGACGAACCGACGGCCGGCGTCGACGTCCAGTTGCGTGCTGCCATGTGGCAGGTGATCCGCGAACTGCGCGCCGGTGGTGTCACGATCATCCTGACTACGCACTA
>JBBRJB010000076.1:0-8666 GCA_038220085.1 Burkholderiales bacterium | reverse complement strand
CACATTGCGGTCGAGACACCGGTGCGCCTGACCGACAAGCAGAAGCAGATCCTGCGTGACCTGGACCAGAGCCTGTCTGACGCGCGCCATAGCCCCCAGACCCGCAGCTGGAAGGATCGGGTCAAGGAGTTCTTCCAGTAGCGGAGTTCTTCGTAGCGAGCACCCAGGTGGCGTCGATTTGGCGCATGTCTGCCGCTGGGCTACAGTCACGGAATGCGCACCAAAGAGTTCAGGCGTCCGATTGGACTTGCCAAGGGCCGGCCGCTGGAGCACGCGGCGCGGCAGACCGTCACAGGCCTGCTCGGCGATCGGCCCCGACGGCCCGATCTGCTCATCGAATACCTCCATCTGATCCAGGATGCGCACGGTTGCCTGCCCGCGGCGATGCTCGCCGCCCTGGCCGCGGAATTGCGCCTTTCGCAGGCCGAGGTCTTCGAGGTCGCGACCTTCTATCATCATTTCGACGTCGTCAAGGAAGGCGAGCCGCAACCTGCGCCGCTGACGATCCGCGTGTGCGACTCGGCGTCATGTGCCCTCGCAGGCGCCGAGGCACTGCTCGCTGCCTTGCAACAGCCGGGCTGCCTGCAGGGGCCGGTGCGCATCCAGCGCGTGCCCTGCGTCGGGCGTTGTGCCGAGGCGCCGGTGGTGGTCGTGCATCAGTATCCGCTGGCGCCGGCCACCGTCGAGTCGGTGATTGCCGCGGTCGGCGGCGGCCTGCGTGATTGTCCGGTTCCCGCGCAGGCGGTGACCTTGGACCGCGCCCTCTGCGGCGGCGCCTATCAGGTGCTCGGGCGGTTGCTGGCTCAGCCTGCTACGCCGGACGTGCTTGAGGGCCTCTATGCCGATCTGGAATCCGCGGGGCTGCGCGGCCTGGGGGGCGCCGGATTTCCGGCGGGGCGCAAATGGCGGATCGTCGCGCAGCAGGCCGGTGAGCGGCTGCTGGCGGTCAATGCCGACGAGGGCGAGCCCGGCACCTTCAAGGATCGTCATTACCTGGAGCGCGAGCCGCATCGATTCCTCGAGGGCATGCTGATCGCGGCCTGGGCGGTCGGCTGCAGTGTCTGCTACATCTACTTGCGCGACGAATACGCGGGTGTGCGACGACTGCTGGAACAGGAAATCGCCGCACTGCAGGCGGCCGGCGATCGGATCACCGGTCACGGCCAGTGGAAACTGCCTGAAATCCACCTGCGCCGTGGTGCCGGGGCCTACATCTGTGGCGAGGAAAGCGGCATGCTGGAATCGCTCGAAGGTCGGCGCGGCATGCCGCGCCTGCGTCCGCCCTACATTGCGCAGGTCGGTCTGTTCGGCAGGCCCACGCTGGCTCATAACGTCGAGACCCTCTACTGGGTGCCGGAGATCCTCGCCCGTGGCGCAGATTGGTTTGCTTCCCACGGCCGCCGCGGCCGCAAGGGTCTGCGCAGCTTTTCCGTGTCCGGACGCGTGCTCGATCCCGGCGTCAAACTCGCCCCGGCCGGAATCTCGCTGCGTGAACTGGTCGACGAATACTGCGGCGGGATGGCGCCGGGTGAGCAACTCTACGGCTACCTTCCAGGTGGGGCTTCCGGCGGCATCCTCCCGGCCTCGCTGGCGGACGAGCCGCTGGATTTCGATACGCTGCAGCAGCACGGCTGCTTCATCGGGTCCGCCGCCGTGATCGTGCTGGGACAGCAGGACAGGGCGCGTGACGTGGCCGCCAACCTGATGTCGTTCTTCCGGCACGAGTCGTGCGGGCAATGCACGCCCTGCCGCAGCGGCACGGCGAAGGCGGTCGACCTGATGGCCGCGCCGCAGTGGGACCAGCCGCTGATGGAAGACTTGTCCGCCGTGATGGTCGATGCCTCGATCTGCGGCCTGGGCCAGGCCGCGCCCAATCCGATGCTGTCCGTGCTCAGGTTCTTTCGCCCGGAAGTGACGCGGCCGGGAGCGCCTTGATGAACGCGCGCGGGGGCGCAGACCCGTTCGGGTTGGAACTCGACGGCGAGCCGTGCGAGGCGGTCGTCGGTGAAACGATCCTGCAGGTTGCGCGGCGCCGTGGCGTCGATATACCCACCCTGTGCTACAAGGAGGGCTACCGTCCCGACGGCAACTGCCGCGCGTGCATGGTTGAAATCGAAGGCGAGCGGGTGCTGGCACCTTCCTGCTGCAGGGTGGCGGAGCCCGGCATGAAAGTCCGCGTGGACAGCCAGCGCGCCCGCTCTGCGCGCCGCATGGTCCTGGAACTGCTGCTGGCCGACATGCCGGCCGCCGAGTACCGCAGTGATTCGGAAGTTGCGCGCTGGGCCGGCCGCGAGGGTATGTCGACTAGCCGGTTTTCCGGGCGCTCGCAACCTCGGCCGGACTTCTCGCACCCGGCGATTGCCGTCAATCTCGACGCCTGCATCCAGTGCGGGCGATGCGTGCGGGCCTGCCGCGAGGAGCAGGTCAACGACGTGATCGGTTATGCCTGGCGCGGCGACGCCGCCAGGATCGTCTTCGACATGGACGATGCGATGGGCGCCTCCACTTGCGTCGCCTGCGGCGAATGCGTGCAGGCCTGCCCCACCGGCGCGCTGATGCCCAAGCTTATCGGCAGCGATCGGATCGCCCCGCGCGAGGTGCAGCAGCAGGTGGATTCGCTCTGCCCGTTCTGCGGCGTGGGCTGCCAGCTGACCTATCAGGTGTCGGAGAACCGGATCGTCTTCGTGGAAGGGCGCGATGGCCCGGCCAACCACGGCAGGTTGTGCGTCAAGGGCCGCTATGGCTTCGACTATGCGATGAGTCCGGACCGGTTGACGGTGCCGCTGATCCGACGCGACGGCGTTCCCAAGCAGGCGGAGTTCGACCGCGTCCCCGACAACTGGCGTGATGCGTTTCGCGAAGCAAGCTGGGAGGAGGCGCTCGATCGCGCCGGCCTCGGTTTTGCGCAGATCCGGGATCGGCACGGAAGCCGATCGCTTGCCGGTTTCGGTTCCGCCAAGGGCAGCAACGAGGAAGCCTACCTGTTCCAGAAGCTCGTGCGCACCGGCTTCGGCAGCAACAACGTCGACCACTGCACGCGCCTGTGCCACGCGTCGTCGGTCGCTGCGTTACTGGAAGGCATCGGCTCCGGCGCGGTATCAAACCAGGTGAGCGATGTCGCATTCGCCGACGTCATCCTGGTCATCGGCGCGAACCCCACGAGCAATCATCCGGTCGCCGCGACCTGGATTAAGAATGCCGTCAAGCGCGGCGCGACTCTGGTGGTGGCCGACCCGCGCCGAACCGACCTGGCCCGTCACGCCGGGCATGTTCTCCAGTTCAAGGCCGACAGCGATGTGGCGCTGCTCAACGCCATGATCCACACCGTGATCGAAGAGGGGCTGGTCGATCGCGGTTTCGTCGACGCGCGCACGCTCAACTTCGAATCGATCCGCAGCAACGTCGAGGCGTTCAGCCCGGAAGCGATGGCGCCGGTGTGCGGCATCCCCGCGCACAGGATTCGTGAGGTGGCGCGACTCTATGCGGCCAGCAAGGCCTCGATCATCTTCTGGGGCATGGGCATCTCCCAGCATGTCCACGGCACCGACAACGTCCGCTGCCTGATCGCACTATCGCTGATCACCGGGCAGATCGGTCGTCCCGGCACCGGCCTGCATCCGCTGCGCGGCCAGAACAACGTGCAGGGGGCTTCCGATGCCGGCCTGATCCCGATGATGTTCCCCGACTACCACCGGGTGGACGACCAGGGCGCGCGCAAACGCCTGGAGGCGCTCTGGAACGTCACGCTCGATCCCGAACCGGGCCTGACGGTCGTCGAAATCATGGCGGCGGCCAGCCGGCGCGAGATCCGAGGGATGTACGTGATGGGGGAGAACCCGGCGATGTCGGACCCCGATCTCAGCCATGCGCGTGCGGCCATGGCCTCGCTCGATCTGCTGGTCGTGCAGGACATCTTCCCCACGGAAACCGCCTGGCTGGCCGACGTGATCCTGCCTGCCTCCGCCTTCCCCGAGAAGACCGGTACCTTCACCAATACCGACCGCATGGTCCAGCTTGCGCGACAGGCGCTGGAGCCGCCGGGGCAGGCGCGCCAGGACCTGTGGATCCTCAACCAGTTGGCACGCCGGCTCGGCCTGGATTGGCATTACCAGGAGCCGCGCGCGGTGTTCGAGGAAATGCGCAGCACAATGGACTCGATCGCCGGTATCAGCTGGGAGCGGCTGTCGAGTGAGGGCAGCGTCACCTATCCGTGCGAGGACGCGCAGGATCCCGGCCAGCCGGTGGTGTTCATCAGCCGCTTTCCGACACCCAGCGGCAAGGCCAGCCTGGTGCCGGCGGGACTGATTCCGGCGGACGAGCCGCCGGATTCGGACTTTCCCTTCGTGCTGGTCACCGGGCGTCAACTGGAGCATTGGCACACCGGCGCGATGACCCGCCGGGCCTATGTGCTGGACGCCACCGAGCCGGAGGCGACGGCGGCGATGCACAGCGGCGAACTGGCGGCGCTGGGGGTCGGGCCCGGAGACACGGTCGCGGTCAGCTCGCGCCGCGGCAGCATCCGTCTGAAGGTTCGCGCTGATGACGGGGTCGCTCGCGGTACGGTGTTCATTCCATTTGCCTTCGCTGAAGCAGCCGCCAATCTGCTGACCAATCCCGCACTCGATCCCTTCGGCAAGATTCCGGAATTCAAGTTCTGTGCGGTAAAGGTGTCGGCGCAGGTGTCCGCGCAGGTGTCCGCGCAGGTGTCGGGGCAGGTGTCGGGGCAGGTGTCGGGGAACCTGGTGGGGAACGAGGCCGGGCCGACCCCTGCAAAATGACGGGTGAGCGTGGGCCTGCCGGTGCAGCCACTAGAATAGGCACTTCGCCATCGAACTACCGAGGACTTCATGAGTGGCTATCGCGTCAGTCAGCCGTTTCACCTGGCATTTCCCGTCCATGACCTGACCGCGGCCCGCGGTTTCTACGGTGAACTCCTGGGCTGCCCTGAAGGTCGAAGCGCCGATGACTGGGTGGATTTCGATCTGTTCGGACACCAGATCGTCGCGCATCTCGCGCCTGAGGAAGCAGGGCACCGCGCCACCAGCCAGGTCGACGGCGACGCCGTTCCGGTCCGACATTTCGGGGTGGTGCTGTCGACGCAGGAATGGGAACGGCTGGCGGATCGCCTGAAGGCGGCCGGCACCCGTTTCGTGATCGAGCCGCACGTCCGTTTCAAGGGTGAGGTCGGCGAGCAGGCGACAATGTTCTTCCTCGATCCATCGGGCAACGCTCTCGAGTTCAAGGCGTTCGGCGACCCGTCGCAGCTGTTCGCGAAGAAGATTCCGCAGGGGCGCGCGGCCGCGCCCGGGCAAACAGATGGCGCGTAGCGCCAAGGGCACGCTCGTGAGCAGCACCAGCAACCAGGAGCAATTCGATCGCGCCAGGAAGGTGCTGGTTGGCGGCGTCAACTCGGCTGTCCGCGCCTTCCGCGCGGTCGGCGGCACGCCGCGGTTCATCGCCAAGGCCGAAGGCGCCTACATGTGGGACGTCGAGGGCCGCCAGTACATCGACTATCTCGGCTCCTGGGGACCGATGATCATCGGTCACTCGCATCCTCGGGTGGTGAAGGCGGTGCAGGAGGCGGCGCTGCGCGGCCTGTCCTTTGGCGCGCCGAACATGCTGGAGACGGAACTGGCTGAGGCGATCTGCGGTCTCTTTCCGCATGTCGACCGGGTCCGGTTCACCAGTTCCGGCACCGAGGCGACGATGTCCGCGCTGCGCCTGGCGCGCGGCTATACCAGGCGCACCAAGATCATCAAGTTCGAGGGCTGCTATCACGGTACTGCCGACAGCCTGCTGGTGAAAGCAGGCAGCGGCGCACTTGCATTCGGCACACCCAGTTCGGCCGGAGTACCGGAGGATCTGGTGCGGCACACCCTGGTCGCACAGTTCAATGACCTCGCAAGCGTGCGTCAGTTGTTCGAGCAATACCCCGAGGAAGTGGCCTGTCTGATCGTGGAACCGGTGGCGGGGAACATGAACCTCATCCTCCCCGCAGACGGATTCCTGCAGGGATTGCGCGACCTCTGCGACCAGTACCACGCCGTGCTGATTTTCGATGAGGTGATGACCGGGTTCCGGGTCGCGCTCGGCGGCGCACAGTCCCGTTTCAACGTCACGCCCGACCTGACCGCATTCGGCAAGGTCATCGGCGGCGGAATGCCGGTGGGCGCCATCGGCGGCCCCGCCTTGCTGATGGACATGATGGCGCCGCTCGGACCGGTCTACCAGGCGGGCACCTTGTCCGGCAACCCGATCGCCATGGCCGCCGGTCTGGCTACCCTGGAAGTCCTCGGTAAGCCCGGTTTCTACGAACGCGTCGAAGCGTCGATGAAGCGCCTCGTCGACGGTTTCAATGCGGCGGCGGCCGAGGCGGGCGTGGCGTTCTGCGCCCGGTCGGCCGGCGCCATGGGCGGCATCTACATGCGCGACACGCCGCCGGCATCTTATGCCGAGGCCGTGGCCCAGGACACCGAGCGTTTCAAACGGTTCTACCACCTGATGCTGGACGGCGGCATCTACCTGCCGCCGTCGCCGGTCGAGGCCTTCTTCCTGTCGTCGGCCCACACGCTGGCGGATATCGACCAGACCATTGACGTCGCGGCCAGAGCGCTGAAGCAGATCGCCTGACCGGGCCCTCGGATTCTTCGTTCAAAACAGGTTCCTCCCGAGCGCCGCGGCCATTGCGCCCAGCAGGCCGGCGCCCGGCAGCGTCAGCACCCAGGCCCAGAGGATCACGCCGGCCACCCCCCACCGCACGGAAGACGGCCGATTCACGATGCCGACGCCCACGATCGCGGCGGTGATAGTTTGGGTTGTGGAGATCGGAATGCCGAGCAGGGACGCCAGATGCACTGCACCGGCGCCCGCGGATTCCGCGCAAAAGGCGCCAGCTGGCGTCAGCTTCACCAGGCGCTGCCCCATGGTCCGCACGATCCGCCAGCCGCCCAGGAGCGTGCCGGCCGCGAGCGCCGCATAGCTGGCCACGCTGACCCAGCCGGGCGGCTGATCGGGCGAAGCCTGTCCTGCGGCCAGCAGCAGCAGCCAGATGACGCCGAGCGTCTTCTGGGCGTCGTTGCTGCCGTGTCCAATGCTGTAGATCGCGGAGGAGACCAGTTGCAGTCGACGGAAAAGTCTGTCCGCTCCGCGCGCGGGGAAGCGCCGGAACAGGTGAATGACCGTGAGCATCAGCGTCACGCCCAGCGCGAGGCCGATCAGCGGCGACAGCATCACGAACAACAGGAAGACGGTCGCCCCGTCAAGCAGGACGGCGCCGGGCCCGGCGTTTGCCAGGGTCGCTCCGATCAATCCCGAGACCAGGGCATGCGACGAACTGGTCGGGAGGCCGATCCGTAGCGTGAGCAGGTTCCAGAGGATCGCACTGACAAGGGCGCCAAAAATCACGGCGGGATCGATCGACGCAGGATCGATCAGGCCCGTGCCGATGGTGGCGGCCACGCCGGTCTGCAGCAGGGCGATCGCCAGGAAATTGAACGCTGCAGCCCAGACGACCGCCTGCAGCGGCCGCAACACCCGGGTCGACACGAGCGTCGCAATCGAGTTCGACGCGTCGTGGAACCCATTGAGAAAACCGAACGCGAGCGCCAGCAGTATCAGCAGGCTAAGCATGCTCGAGCACGATTCCCTCGATCACGTCGGCGACGTCTTCGCACTTGTCGGTCAATGCCTCGAGCAGTTCGTAGGCCGCCTTGAGCTTGATCACCTGCAGGATGTCGGTCTCGTTCCTGAACAGCTTCGACATGGCCGAGCGCATGACCCGGTCCGCGTCCGACTCGATCTGGTCGATCTGGTCGCACAGCTTGAGGATGATGTCCGCGTTGCCCATGTCGTCCAGGAGGTTGACGGCATCCTTTACCCGCAGGCAGCCCATCTCCGAAAGCTGCGCAAGCTGGACTGCATCCTGGGAGATGCGTCGCAGGTCGTAAAGTTCCATGGTTTCCGCGACGTCCTGGGTCAGGTCGAGGATGTCGTCCATGCGGTTGATCAGCCGGTGCATGTCCTCCCGATCGAACGGCGTGACGAAACTGCGCTGGAGCAGCGAGATCGTTTCACGGGTGAAGTCATCCGCTTTCTTCTCGCACGCGTCGATGGCACTCAGCTTTTCCTGCCGCAGGCGCTCGTCGTCGAAGCCGTTGAGCAGCGCTACGAGGTGACCCGCACCTTCGACAATCTTGTCGCCGTGCTGATTGAACAGTTCAAAAAACCGTCTTTCCTTGGGAATGAGGGCTGCCAGCATGTGAGTTCCGGGTGGTCGACCGTCCGAGCCGGGATCCGGCCATTAGCGGCAAGTTTAGCCCGCCCGCGTGGACCTCTCTCCGGCGCGCTTGCGCAGGCAGTCCAGGTAGGCCTGCTGGTCCGGTGCGACGCCCTCGCGCTGGGACCGCCACAAGGCCTCGGCCAGGCACTCCTGGGCCTGATGCGCCGCCTCGTGCGCACTTCCCAATCGGCGTTCAAGGGTTTGTACGCAGGCGCGGATGCCGGGCGGCTGGTCGATCGACAACTGTTCACTGACGGCAAGGTGCAGCGAGAGGTGAAGAAACGGGTTGATCCGGCCGGTGTGCGGCGAATAGTCGGCGGCCAGCGCGGCATCGACATCCGCGAGCGTCGCATGGTACTCGGGGTGCGCCAGCATCGAGTCGAGCGCC
>JBBRJB010000075.1:0-8669 GCA_038220085.1 Burkholderiales bacterium | reverse complement strand
AAGATCTCCCGGTGCTCGATCGTTCGCTGTAGCGCTTCCTGCGGTGTTATCGGCATGTCATCCTCTCAAGAAATTGGCAAGCAGCTGATGGCCGTGCTCACTGGCGATCGACTCGGGGTGGAACTGCACGCCATGGACGGCGAGCTCGCGGTGTTGCAGGCCCATGATTTCACCGTCATCGGTCCAGGCGGTCACTTCCAGACAATCGGGCAGGCGGTGGCGCGCGACGACCAGCGAATGGTAGCGAATCACCTGATAGGGCGACGGCAGATCCTTGAAGATTCCCTTGCCGAGATGCTCGAGCCGATCCGCCTTGCCGTGCATCACCCGCCCGGCCCGGATCACTTCGCCGCCGAAATACTGGCCGATCGCCTGGTGGCCCAGGCAAACTCCGAGAATCGGAATCCTGCCGGCGCAATGCCGGATGACGTCCAGCGTGACGCCGGCGCCATCCGGCACTCCCGGACCGGGCGAGATGACGATACGCTCCGGGCCCAGCGCGTCGATCTGATCGAGGTCGATCGCATCGTTGCGTACGGTGTAAACCTGCTCACCGAGTTCGCCCAGGTACTGGACGAGATTGAAGGTGAACGAGTCGTAGTTGTCGATCATCAGCAGCATGGTCCGGCAAGCTCCTCTCTGGCAAGCTCATGAATCCGAGGCGGCATCGATGCAGCCGATCTACCTGGGAGCCTGTCAGTCGCCATGACTGAGGCCGCCTTCCACCATCTCGGCCGCACGCAATACGGCCCGCGCCTTGGCCTCGGTCTCCTGCCATTCGGCTTCTGGCACCGAATCGTGAACGACGCCAGCAGCCGCCTGGACATTGAGCACGCCATCCTTGAGCACTCCGGTGCGTATCGCGATGGCGACGTCCATCTCGCCGGAATAACTCAGGTAGCCGCAGGCGCCGCCGTAGACCCCGCGCTTGGTCGGCTCCATCTCTTCGATCAGTTCCATGGCGCGTACCTTCGGGGCGCCGGTCAGGGTACCCGCGGGAAAGCTCGCCCTAAGCACATCGATGGCGTCCATTTCGCGTTCGAGTTCGCCTTCCACGTTCGAGACGATGTGCATCACATGCGAGTACTTCTCGATGCCCATCTGTTCGGTAACCTTGACCGTGCCGACCTTGGCGATGCGCCCGATGTCGTTTCTCGCCAGATCGATCAGCATCAGGTGTTCCGCGCGTTCCTTGGGGTCCGCCAGCAACTCCGCGGCCAGGCGCGTGTCGTCCTCCGGCGTCATGCCGCGCTTGCGGGTTCCCGCAATCGGACGCAAGGTCACCTTGCCTTTCGGCGCCAGGTCCTGGCGCACCAGGATCTCGGGTGACGCACCAATCACGTGGAAGTCGCCGAAATCGTAGTGATACATATACGGCGAAGGGTTGATCGACCGAAGCGCCCGATACAGCGACAGGGGCGAGTATGCGAACGCCTTGCGAAGCACCTGGCCGATCTGCACCTGCATCAGGTCACCCGCCACGATGTGCTCCTTCACCTTCAACACCGTCGCCAGGTAATCGGCTTTTGCGAATGGCCGCTCGATCGGTGTCTGGGTCGGCATCGAGCCCGGCCGGCGCGGACCGTCGTCCTCTGGAGCCACCGCCGGCATCGACAAGCGCTGGCGCAGTTCGCGAAGCCGCCGCCTTGCCGTGCCGAATGCTTCCGGCTGCGACGGATCGGCGTAGACAAGCAGATAGAGCGTGCTGCTGACGTTGTCGATGATCGCGAGTTCATCCACCAGCATCAGCAGCAGATCCGGAACGCCGATCGGGTCGGGCTTGACCGTCTTGCCGATCCGGGGTTCGATGAAGTGGACGACGTCATAGCCGAAATAGCCGGCAAGCCCCCCGCAGAAGCGGGGCATGCCGGGCTTCATCACCACCCGGTAGCGCGCCTTGAATTGCCGCACGAACTCGAGCGGATCGCCCTGGGCGGACTCGATCACATTGCCGTCCCGGACCACCTCGATCCGATCGCCGGCGGCGCGAATGACCGTGCGCGCCGGCAGACCGATGAAAGAGTAGCGCCCGAAGCGCTCGCCGCCGACCACCGATTCGAGCAGGAACGAATTGGCGCGTTGCACGGGGTCCGTGAGTTTCAGGTAGAGACCCAGCGGCGTGTCGAGATCCGCCAGCGCTTCCGCGAGCAGAGGGATGCGGTTGTAGCCTTGGGCCGCCAGGGCCTTGAACTCGATCTCGGTCATCGGAAGGATCCTTTCATCGCCGTTCGCGGGCCCCGACGTCGGTTGCGGGTCGCTCAGTCAGGCCAGAAGTGCTGGAGAAGTCACCGGATCACGGGTCCGGAGCAGCCGACTGCCTGGATTGGAAAAAATGCGGGAGGGGATTCGGACGCTCGTCCGGATCAGGCACTGCGCGGAGGTCTGCGGCAGGGCCAGGGGCGGATCTTCAGCGCCAGCAATCCGATCGCCAGGGCGGCAGGGTGCGCGCCAGGGCGGCGGCGGAAGCCAGCGATCGGACAGTTTCAGGAAACACGGGCATTCAGGCCTTGTATCAGGCTGGGCAACTCTGAAAGTGAAGAAACTATACCATCAACATCCGCGTCATGGACGTCCCGTCCTTCGTTGTAGCCGTACGGCACCAGGTACACCGGCATGCCTGCCGAACGCGCCGCCTCGGCGTCGTTGACCGAGTCCCCCACCGCCAGCACCTGCGCCGGTTCGAGCGACCAGCGACGGCACGCCTCCAGCAATTGGCCCGGGTGCGGCTTCTTGAACGGCAGCGTGTCGCCGCCGATCACGAAGTCGAAGTAGGCATCGAGGCCACAGCGTTGCAGCAAGGGCACGGCGAACTCGTCCGGTTTGTTCGTGACGCAGGCCAGCGTGATCCCGAGGTCGCGAAGCCCCCGCAGTCCCTGCACCACGCCTGGATAGGTTCGCGCCTCGGAGCCATTGAGCTCACGGTAGGCGCTGTAGAAATGCACCCTCGCCGCTTCGCCTGTCGCCGGGCCGCCGGCCGCCGCGAGGCCCCCGGCCGCGTCCAGGGTCCGGTCGATCAGAACTTCGACCCCCTTGCCGACGAAGCGGCGAATCCGCTCCTCCGGCAGTGGCGTCAGTTTCAGAGCCACCAGCATGGCGTTCGCGGCAGCGGCGAGATCCGGAATCGTGTCCAGCAGAGTGCCGTCGAGATCGATGCAGGCGGCGCGGACCGGTCGGCGGGTGAGCCGGCTGGATTCCTGAAGCGGGGAATCGCCCGTCATCGGCGGCCTTCGGGTCCCCGGCCATGGGTGCTCGAACCGCCGTCGGGTGCCCCCTGGTCGGGAACCCCCTGAAGGGCCGAACGCAACCGCTGCAACACACCGCTATAGCCACCATCGGGATCCGGGGCACCGAAAATCGCCGAGCCGGCCACGAAGGTGTCGGCGCCGGCGGCTGCGATTCCGGCGATGTTGTCGACCTTCACCCCGCCATCCACTTCGAGCCAGACCTCGCGTCCGCCGGCCGCGCGCTGGGCGTCGATCAGGGCACGGACCTTGGCGAGCTTGGGCAGGGCGGTCGGGATGAAGGACTGCCCGCCGAACCCGGGATTGACCGACATCAGCAGGACCACATCGATTTCAGACAGGATATGGTCGAGCCAGTTCAGGGGCGTGGCTGGATTGAAAACCAGTCCGGCCTTGCAACCGTGACTGTGGATGATCTGGACCGTGCGATCGACATGATCGGCCGCCTCGGGATGAAAGCTGATGATGTTGGCGCCGGCCTCCGCGAATGCCTCTGCCAGCGCGTCCACCGGCCGCACCATCAGGTGCACGTCGATCGGCAGCCGCACGTGCGGGCGGATCGCCTTGCACACCATCGGCCCCACGGTCAGATTGGGTACGAAGTGATTGTCCATCACATCGAGGTGGACAAGGTCGGCCCCGGCGGCTTCGATCGCCTGTACTTCGTCCTTGAGCCTCGCGAAGTCCGCGGAAAGCAGGCTCGGCGCGATTCGAAACCCCATCATGCGCTCCCATGGTTTGACTAGAATGGGATTGTATTCACCAAACTGCGTGAACCCGACGACTGGAGCTGTCAGCGTGAGCCAGGAAACCAAGTACGCGATCGACATCGCAGTGGAAACGCAGTACCTGTCGGATCAGTCGAGTCCGGGCGATGGCGTCTATTCGTTTGCCTATACCGTGACCATCACCAACCGCGGCAACATACCCAGCCAGCTGATCAGCAGGCATTTCGTCATCGAGGACGACGGCGGCACGCATAAGGAGGTCAAGGGGTTGGGCGTGATCGGTCACCAGCCGCTGCTGAAGCCGGGTGAGAGCTTCCAGTACACCAGCGGCAGCCAGATTCCGACCCCCGTCGGCCGCATGCACGGGAGCTATTTCTTCGTGGCCGAGGACGGCGAGCGTTTCGACGCGGACATTCCGATGTTCCAGCTGAGCATGCCCCGGGTCCTGCATTGAGTAGCCTAGAAGGCTACTTGCGTCCGCGCATTGTCCATATGACGAACACAGCGACGATCAATACCGCGATCAGGACGTTCAGGTAGACGACCCACATGCTATTGTTCCCAGGCGACCGGCTGCGCAAGGCGGCATTATGCCTTGCGCCCCCGCTGGTCTTGTCGTTCGCGCTTGCCTCATGCACCACGTCGCGGCCTCCGCCACCCGACAAACCCGCGCCCCCACCCGCAGTCGAGGCGCCCAAACCGGTGCCGCTCGAGCAACTGCCGGGCTTTGCCGCCGATTCCCTGGACGACCTGCGCACCGCGCTGGCGCAGCAATGCGTGATGAACCGGCCGCCGGCCGGCTGGCCGGCGATGTGCGCCTCGCTGCCGGCCACGGTGACCAACCCGGTCCAACTGCGCGATTGGCTGACCGGGCGCTTCGTCGCCCGCGAACTAACCGACACCGACAACGCCGCCGGCCTCGTCACCGGCTACTACGAGCCCCTGCTGACCGGCAGCCTGGTCAAGGAACGGCCTGGCCAGGTTCCCTTGCGCGGCCGGCCCGGGGACCTGCTGACCATCGACCTGGCCGACGTCGAGCCGCGGCTCAAGGGCATGCGGTTGCGCGGCCGGGTCATCGGCCAGCGGGTAGTGCCCTACTACAGCCGGGAGGAGATGACGCGGGAGGAGGTGGCCGGCGGCAGCGCACGCACCGCAGGCGCCGAGAAGGCCGGCCCCCGCGCGGCGCCGGTCCTTGCCTGGGCTGACAACCCCGTCGACGCTTTCTTTCTGGAGATCCAGGGATCGGGCAGAGTGCAACTGCGCGACGGCAGCCTGATGCGCATCGGCTATGCGGACCAGAACGGCCATCCCTATCGTGCCATCGGCAAAACCCTCCTCGATCGTGGCGCCCTGCGGCGCGAAGACGTCACGGCGCCGGCGATCCGGCAGTGGCTTCAGGACAATCCGGCGGCAGCACCGGAGGTGATGCACACCAATCCCAGCCTGGTGTTCTTCCGCCAGTTGCCGCCGCTGGCTGATTCGACCCTCGGCCCGCCGGGCGCGCTCGGCGTACCCCTCACGCCGCTGCGCTCGATCGCGGTTGACCGCCAGCATATTCCCCTGGGATCATTGGTGTTCCTGCAGACGACTCACCCCGTATCCGGCGAACCGCTGAACCGGCTCATGGTGGCGCAGGACACCGGCGGTGCGATCCGCGGGGTCAAGCGGGCGGATGTATTCTGGGGCTTCGGTCCGCAGGCGGCACAGCCCGCCGGCTTGATGAAGGCGCCGGCGCGGATGTGGGTGCTGGAACCACGCTGAGCCCCGTGTCCTTCCGCATTTCTTGCCTGGGCGCGTTGCCTTTCCCAGGCGTTGTGTCGCCTAGCCGTTCTCGGCCAGCAGCTTCTCCAACTGGGGCACCGAGATAGCGCCCGGCACCCGTTTACCGTTGGGGAAGAACAGGGTCGGCGTGCCGGTCAC
Source organism: Burkholderiales bacterium (assembly GCA_038220085.1). GTDB lineage: Bacteria > Pseudomonadota > Gammaproteobacteria > Burkholderiales > Burkholderiaceae_E > Lautropia. The sequence continues at coordinate 2,779 of JBBRJB010000075.1, read as the reverse complement.
GTTCAATTGCCGGCCGAGCGCCTGGATCTTGCTGACCGGATTGTCGCAACTGCCGTCGTTCTGGGGCACGCGCCCCTGGACCATCAACTCGTTCCAGGCCGTGCCCTGGTCCTCCGCGCACCAGGCCTTGCGGGCTTTGACCTCGGAATCCGGCGAGAGGATCGGATAGGCAAAGGTGTACAGCGTCAGATCCTTGACCTTCATCAGGTCCGCACGCAGCTTCTTGCAGTAGGTGCAGTTGGGATCCTCGAACACCGCCACAACCCGCTTGCCGCTGCCGCTCACCTGCTTGATGGCGAACTCCAGCGGCAGGTCCTTCTTGAAGTCGATACGGTTGAGATCGTCGATCCGGGCCTGGGTCAGGTTCTTGTTGGCCTTCATGTCGATCATCTGGCCTTCGATGAAGGCATATTCCGCACGCGAGTCCACGTACATCAGGTCGGTGCCGACACGAACCTCGTAGATGTTCTTGAGCGGCGTCTGCCTGACCTCGTCGATCTGGTGACGGCCCTGGAGCCAGGCTTCGACCGCCTTGCGGATCGTAACCGCGGGATCGGTCTGGGCGACAGCGGCGCCGGCGGATGCGGCACAGAGGGCCACGGCCACCGATGCAAAGAAAGCTCTCAACTTCATAACGTTTTCCTGTGTTCCGTTGTGCTGAACTGCTTGAACTGGTGTCTGCCACCGATGTCGGAGGTCATACGCCTCAGCTTACCGCATGGGCGATAATCCGTCGTTTGAGCCAGGGCGTACGGGCGACGATCTCCCACCCGAGGTCGCGCAATCCGACCAGCGGAGCCGGCAGGTCGCCGAAAGCGCGATAAAGACCATCCAGCGCCAGGTGCATCGTCGCCACCGGCTCGCGCCGCGATCGCTCGTAGCGACGCAGTGTCAGCCAATCCGCTGCCGTTGAAGCGGGGCTGCGGCCGGCAAACGACCGGTCGGCCGTCCCCTGCAGCGAAGATCGGTCGATGACATGATCGATCAGTCCGCGCACGTCGCCGAAGCCGAGGTTCATGCCCTGCCCTGCCATCGGGTGGACCGTATGCGCGGCATCCCCGATCAGAACGAAGGCCGGCTTGATCACCTGCCGGCATCGCACCGTGCGCAGCGGAAAGGTCGCTGGCGGCGTGAGCAGCCGCAGTCCACCCAGCAGGTCGCCGGTCATCGACTGCACCCGGGCAGCCAGCCAGGCATCGCGTCCCTCGCCCGCAGACTGCCCCCTGAGCGCCTCGTCTTGAGGCGCCGACCAGACCAGGCTGACCCGGCCACGGCCATGGCCGAGATCACCGCTGGGCAGCGGCAGCAGGGCCATTACGCCGAACCCGCCGAACCACTGCCAGGCACAGTCACGGTGAGGTAGCCCGGTTTCGAAGTTGGCCACGATCGCGGTCTGATCGTAGTCCCGCGCGACATGGTCGATACCGGCCAACTGCCGCAGGCGAGACCCGCCCCCATCCGCGGCAACCACCAGGCGCGCCGCCACGGTGCCGCCGCCGGCAAGCCCGATCGAGGCGGTGGCACGGGCTGAGTCCATGGACTCAGGCAGGGTCAGGCTGTCGACCTGCGCGTCGACACGGGTCAGCATCTTGGGGGGTGTCGCCGTCAGCGCCCGATCGATTGCCGCCTGCAGTTCCCTGTTCTCGACGATCCAGGCCAGCGCCTCGACGCGCCCCTGGTAGGCGTCCAGGTGGACTTCGGAGCCAGGTTTCGAGCCGGTGCGGCCGGCGGCATGAAAGATCCGCATATCGTGCACCGGCGCCACCCGTGCCGGATCCAGCAATTGCCAGACACCCAAGTCCGCAAGCAGCGCCCGGCTGGCCGGCGAAAGCGCATATACACGCTGATCCCACCCGCCCACAGCGGCGGCGCCTGGCAGCGTCTGCCCGTCGTCGCGGTGCTCGCCATCGGCCGAGCCCGGTCCGACCAGCGCAACCCGCCAGCCGGCCCGCGCAAACGCCAGCGCGGCAACCGAACCGATCGCCGCGCGCCCCACCACCACTGCATCGAAAGCACTCATGAAGCGAGTATAAGGAGGCTACCGGGGAGGCCATCGCAGCGCCCCGTTTGGCGACCCCGATTCTATTCAGCTATACTGCGCCGCCACGGGAAGGGACTTGCTTTCCGGGGTAGCCAGTCCGCTGGCTCGGATGGCCAAGTAGCTCAGTTGGTAGAGCAGAGGACTGAAAATCCTTGTGTCGGTGGTTCAATTCCGCCCTTGGCCACCATTTGATCTAACCCATTGATCCACTGAGATCTGGGGCTCGTCAAGTCTCTGAAGCGCATAGGTGGTGCACTTTGGGGGTTAGCTTGGTGATGCGCTTTAGGCACCGATCGCGGCACGGGACCGTCTATATGTTTAGACGCCGTGTGCCTGCTGATCTCCGACTCATGGTCGGCAAAACCACCCTCATAAAGTCGCTTGGCGGCGAGTCAAGGCAGCTTGCCTTAGTAGGCCATTTCATTAATGGCAACGTTCTGTATTGATAACTCCGGCCACGTATGCATCGTGAGCTTTCCATTGCCGGAGGGTCTACGAATGCCGAGGAAAAGCCCGTTTGTCATCAAGCTGTCTGCCGCAGAGGCGAGAGAACTGCAGCGCCGAGCCGGGAAGTAGACGTTGCCATATTTCGAGGTTGTGCGCGCCAAGATGATCTTGATGGCCGCGCAGGGCATGGACAACGACGAAATAGCGTTGCGCCTGGACACCGGTCGCGAGGTCGTCAGCCAGTGGCGCAAGCGCTTCTACGAGGATCGAATAACGGGGCTCGAAGAACGG
>JBBRJB010000074.1:0-8690 GCA_038220085.1 Burkholderiales bacterium | reverse complement strand
ATCGCGTTCCAGCTCGCCTTCGGGCAGCGCGCGGGTATCGACTGCGACCGTGCGCTCGCCATCGATGCCGCTCAGGCGCAAGTCGATCGGGCGCTTTTCCACGATCGCGTCGATCATGCGCAGGCGCAGGTCGTTGAAAGAGCTGACCGCTTCGCCGTCGATGGCGAGTACCCGGTCGCCTTCGGCAATGCCGGCGGCGCTGGCGGCGCTGCCGACCGGCGGCGTACCAAGCACCGGCGCCGGCTCCTGCAGGCCGGCCATGCCCAGCAGTCCATAGAGCAGGATGGCCAGCAGGAAATTGGCGGCAGGGCCCGCTACCACGATCGCGCTGCGCTTCGCCAGCGACTGCCGGTTGAACGCCCGATGGACTTCGGCGGGATCGACGCCGGCCTCCTCACGTTCGTCCAGCATCTTCACGTATCCGCCCAGCGGTATCGGCGACAGGCTCCATTCGGTGCGATCGGCTCCTACTCGCCAGGTCAGCAGCGGTTTGCCGAAACCGATGGAGAACCGCAGCACCTTGACGCCGCACCACCGCGCCACGCTGTAGTGCCCGAGTTCATGGATGAACACCAGCAGCGCCAGTGCGAACAGGAAAGACAAGAGGGTCGTCATGAAGAAAGCCTTTCGATCTGTTGCATTGCCAGGCGGCGCGCCTCGCGATCCAGCGCCATCGCCTCGTCGAGCGAAGCGGGCGCCCCGGCCGGCGGCATGGTTTGCAGCACGCCATCGTTCACTCGGGCAATATCGCTGAATCCGATCGCGCCGCAAAGGAACTGCGACACCGCCACCTCATTGGCGCCATTAAGTACGCAGGGCGCCCCTTCTCCGGCCTCGAGCGCCTGCCGGGCAATGTGAAGGCACGGAAAACGATCCTCGTCCGGCGCCTCGAAATCCAGTCTTCCCGCTGCCGCCAGATCCAGGAGCGACGCGCCACTGGTGATCCTGTCAGGATAACCGAGCGCATGGGCGATCGGCACCCGCATGTCCGGATTGCCCAGTTGCGCCAGCACCGAGCCGTCGATGTACTCCACCAGGGAATGGACGATGCTCTGGGGATGGATCAGCACGTCCAGCCGTGCTGCCGGCATATCGAACAGGTAGTGTGCCTCGATCAGTTCCAACCCCTTGTTCATCATGGTCGCGGAGTCGACCGAAATCTTACGGCCCATCTCCCACTTGGGATGGGCGCAAGCCTGGTCCGGAGTCACCGTGGCCAGCGTGGCGATCGGCGTCGTCCGGAACGGCCCGCCGGACGCCGTGAGGATCAGCCGGCGGATGCCCTCGCCGTTGCCCGCGCTGCCGGCCCAGGCCACGCCTTCGCGGGGCGGCGGCAGGCACTGGAAAAGCGCATTGTGTTCGCTGTCGATCGGCAGCAAAGCAACTTGCGACTGGCGGCAGGTTTGGATGAACAACCGGCCGGCCATCACGATCGCTTCCTTGTTGGCCAGCAGGACGGTCCTGCTGTTGCGGGCCGCCGCCAGCGTCGGGGCAAGCCCCGCGGCACCCACGATCGCCGCCATGACGCAGTCGATCCCGGGTGTCGCGGCAACCGCGACGACCTCGTCCGGGCCTACTGCCACCCGGCACTCGAGCCCTGCCTCCCGGACCCGGGCGGCGAGTCCTGCCCCGGCCTGCGGATCGGAGACCGAAATCACCTCGGGCCGGTGGCGTGCGGCAAGCGCCAGCAGTTTGTCGACATTGCGGTGCGCGCTCAAGGCATACACCCGGTAGCGCTCGGCGTTGCGCGCCACCACATCGAGGGTGCTGTCGCCGATGGAGCCGGTCGCCCCCAGGACGGTGATGGTCTTCATGACGGCAAGGCCACCCACAGCAACAGGCAAAGCGGCATGGTCGGGATCAGGGCATCGATGCGGTCGAGCACTCCGCCGTGCCCGGGCAGCATCTTGCCGCTGTCCTTGACGCCCTTGGTGCGCTTGAGCAGCGATTCATACAGGTCCCCGATTACCGACAAGGCGACAATCAGGGCGAGCGCCAGGCCCGTCGGAAGCAAGCCCACGGCGCCCGCCAGGATGCTGCTCAGTACCGGCGCCGAGGGGGCGAGTTGCCATACCAGGGCTGCGACCAGTAATACCGTCACCAGTCCGCCGACGGCACCTTCCCAGGACTTGCCCGGGCTGACCCGGACGGCGAGCTTGCGTCGGCCGAATCGCCTCCCGATGAAGTAGGCGCCGATGTCGGCACACCAGACGATGGCCATCGCGGACAGTACCAGCACCGGATGTATCAGGCGCAGTTCGTGGATCGAGGCCCAGATGCAGAGCAGCGACAGGACAGCGAATATCGTCTGGGCACTGCCGAGCCTTGCCGACAGCACGGCAGGCAGCGCGACCACGGCCCACAGCAGCAGGTCGATTACCACCAGGCCGACGAACCAGGCGCTGACCGGGCCCGTCTCGTCGCGCCAGGCGAGGTAGGCGAGCCCCCCGAAGACGACGGCGCCGGCAATGCGGCCGGCGCTTCGGGTCGGATGCCCGTCCGGATCGATCAGACTTCCCCACTCCCAGGCGCCGGCCGCCATCAAGGCCAGCGAGAGCACCCCCCAGACCCAGGGCGGAGCAAAGAACAACGTCCCGAGGATGACGAGCAGCAGGAGTGAAGCCGTGATGACCCGGTGAAGAAGCATTTGTCGAGATGATTGTGCTGGCGGAGGGCCGGCGCCGGGCTCAGCCGGCCGCGGCCGAGAGCTGCCCGCCGGTGCGTCCGAAGCGGCGTTCGCGCTGCCGGTACCAGGCAATCGCCTCGTCCAGGGCGGCGGCATTGAAATCAGGCCAGTAACGGTTGCAGAAGAACAATTCCGTGTACGCCAACTGCCAGAGCAGGAAGTTGCTGATCCGCTGCTCGCCCCCGGTCCTGATGAAGAGATCGGGCTCGGGCGCAAATGACAGCGCCAGGTGGTGCGCGAGTTCGGATTCCGTGGCCGGTGCGTTCAGGTCGGCGCCGGCGGCCGCGCGCGCGCGCATCAAGGCGCCGACGGCCTGGAGGATGTCCCAGCGTCCCCCGTAATTGGCAGCCACGGTCAGGACCATCCGCCGGTTGCCGGCCGTGTCCCGCTGGGCATCATCGATCAGTCGCTGCAGCTTGGGTTCGAAACGGCTCAGGTCGCCGACGATCCGCAGGCGGATACCGTTGCTGTTCAGCTGGTCCACTTCGCGCTGCAACGCCGAGATGAACAGCCGCATCAGCAGCGAAACTTCGTCGGCCGGCCGGCGCCAGTTCTCCGAACTGAACGCGAACAAAGTGAGGTACTCGACGCCGAGCCGTGCGCATTGCTCGACCGTGTTGCGGACGGCTTCGACGCCCTTGCGGTGGCCGGCCGCGCGCGGCAGCATGCGGTCGGCCGCCCAGCGCCCGTTGCCGTCGAGGATGATCGCGATGTGACGCGGCACGGGGCCGCTTCCCGGGATGGTTTGAGTCGAACTGATGAAGCTCATCGTCAGCCGGCGCCCTGCTCGGAGAGGTACGGATGCCCTCCTCGATCAGACCGTCATCACCTCCTGCTCCTTTGCAGCCAGCAGTTTGTCGATCTCCACTACATAGCGGTCGGTCAGTTTCTGGATGTCGTCCTGGGCCCTGCGCTCGTCGTCTTCCGAGATGTCCTTGGCCTTGGACAATTCCTTCAGTTCGCCATTGGCGTCACGCCGCAGGCCGCGGATGACGATCTTGGCGTTCTCGCCTTCATGCTTGACGATCTTCACCATTTCACGACGGCGTTCCTCCGACAGTGGCGGCATCGGCACCCGGATCACCGTGCCCTGGGACTGCGGATTCAGGCCCATGTCGGAGTCGCGGATCGCCTTTTCCACCACTACCGCCATCCCCTTCTCCCAGACGGAGACGTTGATCGTGCGTGCGTCGAGCAGGGTGACGTTGGCCACCTGGTTCAGTGGCGTCGAGGTGCCGTAGTAATCAACGTGGATGTGGTCCAGCACGCCCACGTGGGCACGTCCGGTACGGATTTTGGATAGGCTGGTCTTGCAGGCCTCGAGCGCCTTGGTCATCTTCTGCTCGGTGGTCTGCTTGATTCCGCTGGTCGGCATTGTTCTTTCTCCGGGTTCCTCCAGTTCTCGTCGCGTGAGCAGACGGGCAACTGGCTTCAGGCATGCACCAGGGTGCCCTCGTCCTCGCCGCGAACGACGCGCACCAGCGCGCCGGTCTTGAATATCGAGAATACCCTGACTGGCAACTTCTGGTCGCGACACAAAGCAAAGGCTGCTGCGTCCATGACCTTCAGATTCCGCCCGATCGCCTCGTCGAAGGAAATCTCACGGTAGCGGGTGGCGGTTTTGTCCTTGAGCGGATCGGCCGAGTAGACCCCATCGACCTTGGTGGCCTTGAGGATCACCTCGGCATCGATTTCCGCGCCACGCAGGGCGGCTGCGGTATCCGTGGTGAAAAACGGATTGCCGGTGCCGCCAGCGAAGATGACGACCTTGCCCTCCTCGAGATAGCGAAGCGCCTTCGGACGAATGTATGGCTCGACGATCTGCTCGATATTCAAGGCCGACTGCACCCGCGCCGCCGCCCCAAGCTGGCGTAGCGCATCCTGAAGCGCCAGCGCGTTCATGACAGTGGCCAGCATCCCCATGTAGTCGGCGGTGGCGCGATCCATGCCGGCGGCGCCGGTCGAGACGCCCCGGAAGATGTTGCCGCCGCCGATCACGATCGCCAGTTCGACGCCAAGTCGGGTCACTTCGACGATCTGCCCGCACATCTGCTCGATGGTGTTGCGGTTGATGCCGTAGCTGTCATCGCCCATCAGGGCTTCGCCCGAGAGCTTCAGCAGCACCCGGCGGTATGCGGGAGCCTGGTCGGCAGCGGTGATCGCGGACGTCACTGCGGTCGGTGCGGAAGTCATTGGCGGTTCGGTCCCGGTAGTCAGCGGACCGCCGACACTTGCGCGGCCACTTCGGCAGCGAAGTCGCTCTGCTTCTTCTCTATGCCCTCGCCGACGACGTACAGGCTGAACGCCTTGACCCTGGCTTCTTGCTTCTTCAACAACTGCTCGACCGTGACCTTGTCGTCCTTGACGAACGGCTGTCCCAGGAGGGTGACTTCCTTCAGGTACTTCTGCACGGTTCCTTCAACCATCTTCGCTGCGATCTCGGCAGGTTTGCCGGATTCGGTCGCCTTCTGCTGCGCGATCGACCGCTCGCGTGCAATCAGGTCGGGCGAGACCTCATCCCGGCCTATGGCGACCGGCTTGTGGGCGGCGATGTGCATGGCAAGGTCCTTACCCAACGCCTGGTCCCCGCCGGCCAGGTCCACCAGCACCCCGATCCTGGCGCCGCCATGCAGATAGCTGGCAACGATTCCGCCGGAGCTTATCCGCTGAAAGCGACGAATCGACACGTTTTCGCCGATCTTGCCGACGAGATCCGTTCGAACCTGATCCACGGTCTTGCCCGCGAGGGGCAGGGCGGACAGCGCCGCGACATCGGTGGGGCTCTCCTGGACGATCAATCTGGCGAGGTCGGCCGTGAACGCCAGGAAATCGTCGTTCTTGGCGACGAAATCGGTCTCGCAGTTGACCTCAACCATGGCTGCCGTCGCAGAATCCGCGGTCACGTGGATGCCCACCACGCCTTCGGCCGCGATCCGGGAGGCCGCCTTGCTGGCCTTGTTGCCCAGTTTCACCCGGAGGATTTCCTCGGCGCGCTGCAGATCGCCGCCCGCCTCGGTCAGGGCCTTTTTGCACTCCATCATCGGTGCATCGGTCTTTTCGCGCAGTTCCTTGACCATGCTTGCGGTGATTTCCGCCATGCTTCGATTCCTTTCTTTAACTGTTGAAGTCCCGTCGGCACCGCAGTGCCCCGGAAACGCCCGCCCCTGCGCCAGCCGTCAGGTACGAGCCATATATGTCGACACCGGTCGCGGCACTCGCCGCGGCCGGACGGTGATCAGCCTTCTTCCGACTCGACCTCGACAAACTCATCTTCGTCGGCGCCCTTGACGACGTCCTGCAGCGCAGCGCTGCGGCCTTCAAGCACGGCGTCTGCAATGCCACGGGCGTAAAGACGCACTGCACGACCGGAATCGTCGTTGCCCGGGATCACGTAGTCGATACCGTCAGGCGAGTGGTTGGTGTCCACCACCGCGACAATCGGCACGCCCAGCTTGCGCGCCTCAGTGACGGCGATCTTGTGATAGCCCACGTCGATGATGAACAGGGCGTCCGGCAGGCCGGCCAGGTCCTTGATTCCGCCGAGGCTGCGAGTGAGCTTCTCGCGTTCGCGTGCGAACATCAGGCCTTCCTTCTTGGTCATCCGCTCGAGGGCCCCTTCTTCCGCGGCCTGCTCCATGTCCTTCAGGCGCTTGATCGAGCCCTTGACGGTCTTGAAGTTGGTCATCATGCCACCCAGCCAGCGCTCATCAACATACGGCATGCCGCAACGCGCTGCTTCCTCGGCGATGATCTCGCGCGACTGCCGTTTGGTGCCGACAAACATGATGGAACCCCGGTTGGCCGCCAGTTGGCGGACATACTTGGTTGCCACCTGGTACTGGACCAGCGTCTTCTCGAGGTTGATGATATGGATCTTGTTGCGGTGGCCGAAAATGAACGGGGCCATGCGCGGATTCCAGAACCGGGTCTGGTGGCCGAAATGGACGCCGGCTTCCAGCATCTGGCGAATGGTTACAGACATGTAGTGCTCCAGGTCAGGGTTGGTCAAATACCTGGGACAGTCGGCGGATCAACCTGCTGATGCAGGCACCCCAATCCACGTCGACAGGCTGTCCGGAGGCGGTCGCTGCGAATTCCGCTTTTCCCCGGAGAAGCCCAAGAGCCCAGGCGGCTTATGGGCACGCGCCGCCGTGCAGGAGCGCATGCCAGTCCGCGCGTCGTAGCTCGGACTAACCTATAATAGTAACAAGAAATTCCCGGACTTTGTATGACGGTATCCCTCAAATCTCCAGAAGAGAACGAATCCATGCGAATCGCCGGCCGTCTGGCTGGCGAAGTCCTCGATTTCATCACGCCGCACGTGAAAGTCGGCGTCACCACCGGGGCTCTGGACGCGCTGTGCCACGACTACATCGTCAACCATCAGAAGACGATCCCGGCGCCGCTGAATTACGCGCCCCCCGGCTACAAGCCTTTTCCCAAGTCGATCTGCACCTCCATCAACCACCAGGTTTGCCATGGAATTCCGGGTGACCGGGTACTGAAAAACGGCGATGTGCTCAACATCGACGTCACGGTGATCAATGACGGCTGGCACGGGGACAGCAGCCGCATGTATATCGTCGGTCAGCCTTCTATTGCCGCCCGCCGCCTGTGCGACGTAGCTTACGAGTGCATGTGGCTCGGAATCGAGCAGATCCGTCCCGGGGGGACGCTGGGCGACATCGGCCATGTGATCCAGCGCCACGCGGAGGGAAACGGGTTCTCGGTCGTGCGGGAGTTCTGCGGCCATGGCATCGGCCGCCGCTTCCATGAAGACCCGCAGGTCCTGCACTATGGCCGCCCGGGCACCGGGACTGCCCTCGTGGAAGGCATGACGTTCACGGTGGAGCCGATGATCAACGCCGGTCGCCGGGAGATCCGCGAACTCGCGGACGGCTGGACGATCGTGACCAAGGATCATTCCCTGTCGGCTCAGTGGGAGCACACGGTCCTGGTGACCCCGGCCGGCTACGAGGTGCTGACGATGTCGGAGGGCGCACCCGGCAAGCCGGCGATACGCGAGGCGGCCTGACCTCCGTGCCGCAAGACCCGTCACGCCCGACTGCGGCGGGTGACCAGGACCCCCGGGTGGTTGACTCATCCAACCGGCAGGCAGATGCCGGCCGGCCGGATGCCTCCCTCATCCGCTCGCTCAAGGACGAACTACGGCGCCTGCGCGGCGTGCAGATCGATCGCTTCCGTGCCGACGGGCAGGTCGGTCGCCTGCTCCGCGGGCTGTCCCGGGCGACCGATACCATCGTCGTGCAACTCTGGCAGCGCAGCGGCTGCCCGCCGGACTGGGCCTTGTTTGCCGTCGGGGGCTATGGCCGCGCGGAGCTGCAGCCTCATTCGGACGTCGATCTGCTGCTGCTGACCGATGTCGCCCCCGAACTCGGCCGGATTCATTGCATCGAGCAGTTCATCGGCGCCTGCTGGGACATCGGCCTGGAAATCGGGCACAGCGTGCGCACACCCGCGCAGTGTGTCGAGGAAGCCCGTGCCGACGTCACGGTGATGACCAGCCTGATCGAGCGGCGTCAGCTTGCCGGCGGCGAGACGCTGGCGCTCGAACTTGCCCGTGTCATGGAAGGCCTCATCGTCCCGGCCACTTTCCTGCGCGACAAGCTGCTGGAGATGCAACAGCGGCATCAGAAGTACGAAGACACGCCCTACAGCCTCGAACCGAACTGCAAGGAAAGTCCCGGTGCCCTGCGCGACCTGCAGGTCATCGCCTGGGTCGCCCGGGCCGCGGGGCTGGGGTTAGGATGGAATGCACTGGTCGACGCGGGTGTCATCGAACCCCTGGAGGCGCGCCAACTCCAGCGCCACGAGCGGCTGCTCAAGCGCATTCGCGCCTGGCTGCACATCCTGTCGAATCGACGCGAGGACCGGCTGGTCTTCGACCTGCAGCCGGCGATTGCCAGTGCCATGGGACTGGCAGCGAGCGGTTCGCGGGCGCTCTCCGAAAGCCTCATGCAGCGCTACTACCTGGCGGCAAAGG